>NZ_JBGOOV010000032.1:0-55040 GCF_041439795.1 Shewanella sp. 5S214 | reverse complement strand
GAGCGCTTCGCTGGCAGTGAAGAGGTCCACGGTTCGATCCCGTGTAGCTCCACCAATTAATATTGGTACTAATGCTTAATATCATTTTTGCATTAAAAACAAAAAACCACCTCATGGTGGTTTTTTTGTATTTGCGATTTCTTGTCTATTCTATCGAGATATGGATATCATTGATTATCTGGTTTACCAAGAATACATAATCAACCTTACTCAATCTTCAGTAATTTATTCTTCAGCTACTCCCCCACTTATTAGATCTCGATAACATCATAAGAAAATGTGTGACATTCCACCCATTGCTTTATTGAATGTGTGTGACTATCCACACACAAAATGATTTCTATTTTTCCTATGTAAATTTAAATTAATAAATATCATGTAGTTACAAATAATTAACATTCTGGCCCAATGCTTGCTATGTTTTAACTATCCTCATAAGCGTTTATGGCGTACTTGTTCTGGAGCAAGTCACCAGCTGAGGAAAAATAAAACACTAAAAAAAAAGGAAGTTAATTATATGAAAAAATCAACAAGCGCCTTTACTCGACCTCTAAAATCAATGGCTAAGCTAGCAACGATTGCCTCAATCCTTGCTGCGAGCTTTAATGTCTTTGCTGAACCGATAGAAATTAAATTTTCGCATGTGGTTGCAGAGAACACGCCAAAAGGACAGATGGCGCTGAAATTTAAAGAGTTAGTTGAACAGCGCCTACCAGGTGAATACATTGTTAACGTATTCCCAAACTCACAGTTATTTGGGGATAACAATGAGCTGGCGGCATTACTGTTAAACGATGTGCAATTTGTTGCACCATCATTGTCTAAATTTGAGCGTTTTACCAAAAAACTACAGATTTTCGATTTACCTTTCTTATTTGAAGATATGGCAGCGGTTGATCGTTTTCAGCAATCAGAATCAGGCCAGAAATTACTCAACTCAATGAACCGTAAAGGCGTTGTTGGTCTGGGATATCTTCACAACGGTATGAAGCAGTTTTCAGCAAACGATCCATTAGCATTACCAGAAGATGCTAAAGGCAAAAAGTTTCGTATCATGGCCTCTGACGTGATTGCAGCTCAGTTTGATGCTGTTGGTGCCATTCCAGTAAAAAAACCATTCTCTGAAGTGTTTACTTTATTACAAACCCGCGCAATTGATGGTCAAGAAAATACTTGGTCAAATACCTACTCAATGAAATTCTATGAGGTGCAAAGTCAAATCACTGAGAGTAATCACGGTGTTTTAGATTATATGGTGGTGACATCAAATACCTTCTGGAAAGGCTTACCAGCAGAAAAACGTGCCATCTTTAAGTCATCTCTGGATGAAGCGATTGCCCTTGGCAACAAAATTGCCTCAGAAAAAGATAATGAAGATAGACAAGCGATTATTGACTCTAAGCGTTCTGAACTCGTCACGTTAACCCCTGCTGCACGCCAACAGTGGATTAATGTTATGAAACCAGTTTGGGCTAAGTTTGAAGATCAAATTGGCAAAGACATGATTGATGCTGCTGTCGCGGCTAACACTAAATAGTCTAAATACTTGATGTGGTACTGAATGCATTCAGCGTTAGTACCACCCTTTTTTATTTAAGGAGTATGACCGTGATTTCAAGACTATTTGGTTATTTTGAAGAAGGCTTTCTTAATCTTTTGATTACATTAATGACATTGCTCGTTTTTGGCGAAGTTATTGCTCGTTTCTTTTTCGATACCGGTTTCTTATGGATCCAAGAACTCACCCTAACCTTATGTGGCTGGTTTGTACTATTTGGCATGTCTTATGGTGTCAAAGTGGGTGCACATATTGGCGTTGATGCCTTTGTTTCTAAATTGTCAGGCAAACCTCAGAAAGCGGTAGCGATCTTTGCATGTCTATGTTGCATTATTTACTGTGTGATGTTTTTAAAAGGGGCTTGGGACTACCTTAGTCAAATGTACCAAATTGGTATCCCGATGGAAGATATCGACTTTCCAGTATGGTTAATTCAACAGCTAGATCCCGATTTTGCTTGGGAAACATTGCGCATCGATGTAGACGATGGTGCCGTGCCGATTTGGTTATCTCAAAGTATTCTCATTATCGGATTTTCAATGCTCTCCTGGCGCTTTATAGAATTGTTTATCGCTATTCTAAAAAACCAAGCAGTCGGCTTTCAATTGGCCGATGAAGCTAAAGACAGTATGCATTTAATTGATGAAGCAGCGCTATCCACATCATCCGAACAACAACGAGAAAATGATAAGGACGCGAAATAATGACTATAGCCACACTCTTTATCGCTTTGTTTATATGTATGATGATTGGTATGCCGATTGCTATTGCTTTAGGCTTTTCAAGCATGTTGACGATTTTGTTGTTTTCAAACGACTCACTCGCCTCAATTGTGCTTAAACTATATGAATCAACATCAGAACATTACACTTTATTAGCTATTCCATTCTTTATTTTATCGTCAGCATTTTTGTCTACTGGTGGCGTCGCTAGGCGTATTATCGACTTCGCTATGGACAGTGTCGGTCATATCCGCGGTGGTCTTGCTATGGCCTCCGTTATGGCTTGTATGTTGTTCGCCGCCGTATCAGGATCGTCACCTGCCACTGTTGCTGCAATTGGTTCAATTGTAATTGTTGGCATGGTACGAGCTGGATATCCTGAAAAATTTGCTGCTGGAGTGATTACCACCTCAGGAACTTTAGGTATTTTAATCCCACCTTCAATTGTGATGCTGGTTTATGCCGCTGCAACTGAAGTATCTGCTGCTAGAATGTTTATGGCAGGTCTGATACCAGGATTAATGATGGGCTGTATTTTAATGCTGGCCATCTACGTTGTGGCAAGAATAAAAAAGCTACCTTCACGCCCTTTTCCTGGCGTAAAAGCGCTAACGATATCAAGTGCTAAAGCTCTTGGCGGTTTAGCACTAATCATTATTGTACTCGGATCAATTTATGGTGGTATCGCCAGCCCTACAGAAGCTGCAGCAGTAGCCTGTGTATACGCTTACTTTATTGCGGTATTTGGTTATCGAGATATTGGACCACTTAAAAATGTGGCTTGGCGTAATCAACAAGAGTCTTTAATCGGAGCCTCATTTCGCAATATCGGCTACATGTTACTTGCTGTGATAAAAACACCTACCGACAAAGAAATTCGTCATGTGGTTCGTGACGGCGCAAAAGTCAGTATTATGCTGCTATTTATTATTGCTAATGCCATGCTATTTGCGCACGTGTTAACCACCGAACGCATTCCGCACATTATTGCAGAAGCCATTGTCGGATTAGGTTTGCCTGCCTGGGGATTTTTGATCATTGTTAACTTACTGCTGTTAGCCGCAGGTAACTTTATGGAGCCCTCTGCCATTTTGCTCATTATGGCGCCCATTCTGTTCCCTATAGCAACGCAACTGGGTATAGACCCTATCCACTTAGGGATCATTATGGTGGTTAACATGGAGATAGGAATGCTCACCCCCCCCGTCGGACTCAACCTCTTTGTCACTGCGGGAATAACGGGTAAAAGTATGGGATGGGTCATTCAGTCATGCTTACCTTGGTTGGTATTATTACTCGGTTTCTTGATGTTAATTACCTATATTCCACAAATTTCACTATTTTTACCGGAATATATAGACAAATTAAACGGCTACTAGCTTGATAATTCGCGTATTATAAACGAGCCTTGATTAAGGCTCGTTTTTTTATTCATGACTCAAAATAACCACAACTAATTGGTAATATTCATGCTTTCATTTTTTACCATCAAGAAACGTAATATTTTAGTAAGCATCATGCTCATCATAGGATTATTACTCACTCTTAAAATGACTTATTGGTATGTACTTGAACAAGGCACGAAAAATATTGCAGAGCAATCTGAGAAGCAAATCAATGAACTGGTTATTTTTATCGATAACGCACTGTCACACTACGAGAATATTCCAGCCGTACTTGCACAAAACCCTATATTAGAACAGGGGTTACTCGATCAACAAAACTCTCAAACTATTGAAAAGCTGAACGCTTATTTATCTGAATTACAGCAAGTCACCGAATCATCTGATATTTACCTGACCGATGCGCTCGGAGTCGCTATTGCCGCCAGCAATTGGGATCAGCCGAATTCTTTTATTAATCATGACTATTCATTTAGACCCTACTTTATCGAAGCGATATCAGGTAAATCAGGACGATATTATGCTGTCGGAACTTCATCAAATAAGCGCGGCTTCTATTTTGCTAACCCGGTTTATCACAATGGTCTAGTCTTGGGTGTAGTCGTTGTGAAAGTTGATATTGGCTTAATTGAACAACAAAGTAGTGGCATTGCCATCGCAAGCCAATATGAATTTATGATCAGCGATCCAGACAATATCGTGTTTCTATCAAGTATCAATAGCTGGCGATTTAATTCATTATCACCGCTGACACAGGCCAAACGTTTTGCACTCAACTCTTCAAAACGTTACGCCAATAGACCCATTGGTGAGCTTAGTGTCAATCCTAGTTTTAAGATTGGTAACTCCCATGCTGCTCAGGTTTACCAAATATCATCCTTTGAAGGGCAAAAAAAATACCTTGAACGTCATCAATTTATGCCTAATGCCAATTGGAACGTTCATGTACTTGCACCAATGAAGCCCTTATATGAGTCTTTGCCACAGATATTACTATTGGCTGCCACGCTATATTTATTACTGGCATTATTTATTCTTTATAACATTGAACGTCGTAAAAATTTACGCCGAATGCGTCAAGCACAAAATCAACTTGAACAAAGGGTAAAAGAGCGCACCTTAGAGCTTGAGCAAGCCAACACCCAATTAAAAGACACTCAAGACGAACTTATTCAAGCTGCAAAGCTGACCGTCATAGGCAGCCTGTCAGCCAGTATTAATCACGAACTAAATCAACCTCTGGCGGCACTAAGAAGTTACGCACAAAATACCCAAACTTTCATCGGGCGAAATATGCTTGACGATGCCGGTAATAACATCAAAATCATGATCGAACTAACCGATAGATTGGCTGATATTATTGGCCAATTTAAGAGCTTTACTCGTAAGTCTCAGGGTAAAGACAATGCCACTGATATAACAAAATCGATAGAACAGGCGTTAACAATTGTTCAACCTGAAATAGACAAGCAAGGTATAAAACTGTCGCTGCAACTCCTACAGGGTAAGTGTCAAATCTGGGGTGACAGCGTGCGATTACAGCAAGTATTGGTTAATCTTATCAGTAATGCCATTGTCGCAATGCAACAATCTACCGAACGAAAATTACGTATCGAAGTCTATTGCGATAACAAGGTAAACATCAGTATCCAAGACAGTGGTCCGGGTGTGAGAGAAAGCCAAATGAGCAAAATTTTTGAACCTTACTATACCACCAGCGAACGTCAGGGATTAGGATTAGGCTTGTCCATCTCGCAACGGATTATCGAATCTATGCAAGGTTCTATTACAGTCGAAAACGCCCTTCAAGGTGGCGCTATTTTCCATATTATTTTGCCTCTTTATTTACGTGAGGAAGTCTAAACGTGACTCAAATACAAGACATCAACGATTATCAAGTCATTATTGTTGATGATGAACCTCATATTGGTATCGTGTTACAACAATTATTCAAACTCGAAAATATTCGTGCCTTAGCCACCACAGACCCACAGTCTATTTCCAGTCACATTACCGCTAACTGGCCAGGTATTGTGATCTCTGATGTCAATATGCCATTACTTGATGGATTGAGTTTATTACAACAACTGAAACAACAAGACAGTGATCTTCCTGTTGTACTGTTAACTGGCTTTGGTGACATAGCAATGGCTGTCGACGCACTGAAAAAAGGGGCCTACGACTTTATCGAAAAACCTTTTAATAACGAACACATACTCGATGTCACCAAACGTGCTCTGGATAAGCGATCGTTAACTTTAGAAAACCGCAAGCTTAAACGCGAACTTGAATCTCACATTGCTCCTGGCCCGCGTATTTTAGGAAACAGTCCTAGCGTAATGAAAATGCGCCACCTTATAGACCAAGTATTAGATACACCCGCCGATATTATGATTGAAGGTGAAACCGGTGCGGGTAAAGAGTTAGTCGCCCGATATTTACATGACCATAGCTACCGTAACAAAGCCAATTTTGTCGCAATTAATTGTGGTGCTATTCCTGAAAATCTCATAGAAAGCGAACTCTTTGGTGCTGAATCAGGCGCTTTTACCGGCATAGACAAACGCCGTATCGGCAAATTCGAATATGCCAATGGCGGTACACTACTTTTAGATGAAATAGAAAGTACTCCAATGGCGTTGCAGGTGAAATTATTACGCGTATTGGAAGACCGCAAAGTTGAAAGGCTAGGCTCAAACACACCAATAGACTTAGATATCAGAGTCATTGCTGCAACAAAATTAAACTTGCAGCAGCTGTGTGAAGAAGGCAAATTTAGACAAGATTTATTGTATCGTCTTAACTTGGTCACTATTGTTATTCCGCCGCTAAGAGATAGAAGAGAAGATATTCCACTGCTGTTTTTACACTTTGCTAGAATTGCATCGGCTCGATACCATAAAGCACTTATTGCCTTAAATACGTCACAAACCATGGTGCTTACCGCACATGATTGGCCGGGTAATGTGCGTGAATTACGTAACTTAGCTGAACGCTATGTTCTACTGGGCGCTGAGGCCGCTTTTGCTGGTAATCTAGAAAGCAATACAACCATACATACCAGTATGTCGTTGCAGCAGCGAGTAGAGTTTTTTGAGCGTATGTTGATTGAAGAAGCCTTAAGTCATAATAAAGGCAGCATAAAATTAACCATGGAACAGCTCGAGCTCCCCCGTAAAACCTTGTACGACAAAATGCGCAAATTTGACTTAGACCGTAAACAGTTTATCGAGAATTAACCTGTTAATCGGCGATAGATACATCAGCAGCATGCTGTTGATGTATTCCTAAACGCCAAATAGCGACTAGTAACAATGCCAAAAGCGTCATAGAACCCACTACCACCCCATTCCATTCTGCTTTATGCCAAAACAACATTAAGTAAGGTCCGCCTAAGGAGGCCCCAAGGTAATAACAGCATAAATAAAGTGACGTAGCCTTAGCCCGATGGCTGGTTGCACGAATGGCAACAAACGAATTGCAGCAGCTATGAGTTAGAAAAAATCCACAAGCACTGATCAAAAAGCCAATCACAATGGCAGCCAGTGTATCGACTAAGGTCAATGAAGTACCGGCAACCATTAAGCATAATGCCACTCTAAATAATGGCATAGAACCGTATCGCATAATCCACTTAGCTGACAAATAAGATGCAAAAGTGCCGCTTGAGTAACATAAAAATATCAAGGTTGCATTAAAACGACTCAACCCATAAGGCTCAGCCATAATATGTAACTGAATAAAGCTAAACTGATTGACCATCATCATAAAGGCTAAGCCACCAACTATATAGGCCAAACGCATTTGCGGATCAGATAAGTGAAACATAAAACCATCGATGTCTTGTTTTACCTTACGCAGTAAAGACACTTTCTGCTTAATCACTGTAGGTTTTATCTCTTTGCGTGGTAATAAGTATGTCACCAATGCAACCCCTATTAGCGTTACCACAAAAACCAACCCCATAGACGATTGCCATGACAAGTTTTGTGCCATTAAACCGCCAAAAATTCGCCCTGCAATGCCGCCCATACTGTTAGCCATTATGTATACAGCAGCGGCTTTGAGCATAAAAGAAGGTGCCAATTGCTCTTTAAAATATGCCATCGAAATTGCGGGCACCGCCGCTAACAAAATCCCCTGTAACAAGCGCACCATAAGTAAATCATCAAACGTTTGGGCAAAAACTAACAAAATATTCGATGCTGCTAATAGCCATAAACTGAGCACTATCGGGGCTAATCGCCCTATTCTGTCAGACAACACGGCATAAAAAAGCAATGAAAATGCTAGGGTAAAGCTGGTAACAGAAAGCACCAAAGTCGCTTGTGCACCCGACACGCCAAAATTCTCAGCAATTGACGGCAGCATGCCTTGCACTGTGTACAAATTAATATAAACCACAATAGAAGCGATACACAAAGCCCAAATTAAGCGCGTTTGCGCATCCGAACGATGATTCAAGATCAGCTCTTGCATAAACAACCTAAAAAACACATTAAAGTAGCAAAAGATTACTACCCGCCACGTTAATCAATCAATGGCGGGGATAACAGTTTGTGAGCGAGATTACGAAGTGGCTATTTAACGCGTTTCATTAACACTTGAGTGGTAAATTGACCGTTATTGATCACACGAAACTTATCATAAGTTTGAAAAATTGCATTGCCTTGATAGGTGATCATTGCCACCACACCATAATCGACTCCACTGTTAATGAGGTTGGCAGGCAAAGTAAATTTAAATGGAACAGGCGCTCTGGCAATATCAAAGTTTTTTTGAGAAATAATCGCGCCTGGAGTATTAAAATCAATCAAAGCAATGTTGATCTTACACCCCTGTGGCAAAGCAATCTTTTCGGCATATCCGGCATAACCGTTCACGATTACTGGTTTTTCAGGCTCTACTGTCACACAACCATTGAGCATCATGGCAATCAAAACCACTAGCGCGAATTGAATCCCTTTGTTAAATAAAATCATCTTTAGCATCCTACTTGGTCATTCTGAGTAAACCTTCTTGTGTGGCAGAAGCCACAAGACGTCCTTGCTGATCGAAAAACTGTCCTTTAACAAACCCACGTCCACCGCCAGCATTAGGACTATCAATACAATAAAGTAGCCATTCGCTCATATTAAATGGACGATGAAACCACATAGCATGATCAATAGTGGCCATGCGCATACCTGGCGTTAAAAAAGACACCCCGTGTGGCTGAGTAGCTGTGGCTAGAAAGTTGAAATCCGATGCGTAAGCCAGTAAATATTCTTGAATACTATGATCCGAAGGTATTTGTCCATTGGCACGTAACCATACATAGCGTTTAGGCTCTGTCGCATTTGGTGTAATGGGATGTAGAGGATTAACTAAGCGCATTTCAATCGGAGAATCAGCCATAAACTTTTCGAGCATTTGCGCAGGTACTTTATCACGCATTGTCATTGCAAGTTCTTGCTGATTTAATAAACCTTCAGGTCCCGGGACATCCGGCATCACATCTTGATGCTCAAAGCCTTGTTCAACACTTTGGAATGAACAGGTCATGTAAAAAATCGGTCGCCCTTTCTGAATAGCCTTTACTCTGCGCGCACTAAAACTTCCACCATCACGCATATTTTCAACATCATAAATTATCGGTAACTTTTCATCACCGGCACGTAAGAAATATGAATGTAATGAATGTACATGACGGTCTTCGCTCACCGTTTGTTTTGCAGCACTTAACGCTTGTCCCATCACTTGGCCACCAAACACATGCCCAAAGCCTAAATCTTGGCTCTGACCACGAAACAAACCTAGCTCAATCTTCTCAAGTGACAATAATGACAGTAAATCGTTTAATACCTGACTCATAACACCTTCTCTATAACATGGATTAACGTTAAGGTTACCTCAGTTAAGCTGATGTTTTCTAGCTTATTCGATGATAATAGTGAATTTCAGTTATCTAATGACAAATCGTAAAATAGTGATGCAACGCAAATATTCATATCTGCAGTCTAAATGAATATTTGATATGCTATTAGACATGACTAATCAACACTGCGTCTCACAATATTATGCAACCTAGCTCAATGCAATCATGGTTTATGGCTATCCGACCTCGTACGCTACCAGCGGCAATTGGTCCATTATTAATTGGCAACATGCTGGCGATTGGGCTCGAACAATTTAGCTTACTTATTGCCTTCACATCAATGTTATGTGCGGTATTATTACAAATTTCAGTTAACCTCGCGAACGACTACTTTGACTTTAAAAATGGTATAGACACTGAAGAACGTATCGGTCCTATTAGAGTCACCCAAAGTGGTATTCTAGCCCCCTCATCAGTTCGAAATGCCATGATTAGCTGCCTGATCACATCATTACTAGTCGGTTCGTTATTGATAGTGCACGGTGGCTGGCCTATTGCGATTCTCGCAGTCGCCTCTATTTTAGGCGCGTTATGTTATAGCGGAGGCCCCTACCCACTGGCATCACATGGATTAGGTGAAATAGCTGCATTTGTATTTTTCGGTTTGGTAGCCGTTGTTGGCAGTTACTATTTACAAGCAGGAACCACCACCATGACCGCGTGGTTACTCGGTTGCGCCATTGGCTTTTTTAATGCGGCTATCATGCTGGTCAATAATACTAGAGATATTTCAACTGATACTAAAGCCGGTAAAAACACGCTTGCAGTGAGGATTGGTGAAGCGCAAGCTAAAGTACTATATCAAAGCTTTGTCTACTTACCCTTTGGTATCATTATTGCCGGATTTTTACTCGGAGCCTTCGAAGGTTTACCCGTATTATTATCGGGAGCATCGTTAATTATTGCGCGTAATCTCAGCCGCGAATTTCACAACAACAGCGGTGAAGCATTAAACCCAATACTTGGGCAAACAGCAAAATTAACGATGATTTTCAGTGTACTGTTTAGTGTTGGCCTGTATTTTTCGCTTAGTTAACTCTGTTCTTTCACTCACTGCGATAAATCTATTTATTAAAAAATAAAAAGGCGCCTCATTGTAAATGAGGCGCCTTTTTAAGCTTAAGAGCCATTATACTTTTGATAAAGTACGCTCTTTAGCGCTCCAATCTAAATGATATTTCTCACCTGCTGGCTTATCCGTACGCTCGAAAGTATGCGAACCAAAAAAGTCACGCTGACCTTGTAACAAGTTAGCGGGTAGCATTTCACAGCGATAACTGTCGTAATAGGCAATAGCCGAACTAATACAGGGAGCAGGAATACCTTGCATAACTGATGCAGCAACTGTTTTACGCCAGTTAAGGTGTTTTTGCGACAATGTTTGGCTAAAGATATCAGCCATCAATAAGTTTGCAAGATTTGCATCTTCTTGATAAGCCTGAGTAATTGATTGCAAGAAAGTCGCACGAATAATGCAACCTGCACGCCAAATTTTTGCGATTTCAGCAAAATCTAAACTCCAGCTTTGCTCTTTTGCTGCCATCGCCATCAGTTGAAAGCCTTGAGCATAACAGCACACTTTAGCGCAATATAAAGCATCTTCAAGATTAGCAATAAATTCAGCTTTGTCAGCTTCACTAAAGCTGATTGGTGCGGGGCCAGCAAGCTTAGAGCTTAACTGCATGCGCAAGTTTTTCTGGGTGCTCACAGCACGCGCATAAACGGCTTCAGCAATTGTTGGCGCCGGGCAACCAATTTGTAAGCTGCTCACTGCCGTCCATAAACCAGTGCCTTTTTGGCCCGCTTTATCCAAAATCATTTCAACTAAAGGTTTGCCCGTTAACGGATCGGCTTGTTGCAAGACTTCAGCACTAATGCCCATAAGGTAGCTGTTAAGAATACCTTTATTCCAACCATTGAATATGGTGCTGATTTCATTGGCAGATAGGCCTAAACCGTCACTGAGTAATTGATATGCTTCGCAAATAAGCTGCATATCTGCATATTCAATACCGTTATGAACCATTTTAACGTAATGACCAGAACCCGCAGGACCAATATAGGTCGTACACGGCTCACCTTCAGTGACCGGATTACCAGGCTCAAAACGCTCAATCGGTAAACCTGTTGCTGGATCAACTTTAGCCGCAATAGCTTTCCAAATAGGCTCAACATAATGCCAAGCCTTTTCGTCACCACTTGGCATTAACGATGGTCCAAAACGTGCACCCACTTCACCACCAGAAACCGCCGAGCTAAAGAAAATAAACTGGCCTTTATAGTGAGCTTCACGATCAACAGTATCGGTCCACAAGCTATTGCCTGTATCAATAACAATGTCGTTAGCTTCAATACCTGCTTCAATTAACGATTTACACACACCATCAACTGGTGCGCCAGCAGGCACAGATAACACGATCACTCGAGGTTCAACTAATTTGGCCAGCATTTCTGTAAGATTGTTACATGGGGACATGCGGGGGGCGGTATTTGCTTTGCGCTCACTTTGTTCTTGAGCCACAGCAGCATTGACTTTTGGAGTATCTAAATCGAAAACAGCGACATGGTAGCCATTGTCAGCAATGTTTAATGCGAGATTCTTGCCCATCACACCGAGGCCGATAACGCCGACGTGAGATTGTTGGGTGTGGTTATTCATAGTGTATGTTTCCACAGGTCACAGAGATTAATCGCGTAGTGCGAATCCATTTGGGTGGCAATTATAACGATTCTTGTAACTAAATTACAGTCACAAAATGGCTATCGTCTGTACTAATAAAGCAGGATACTACATATTAATAAAATTTAAAGTAGCTATTCATTATTAAAGACAATAACTTAATAAAAAACATGCCTCTCAATCTAGTACTAACCCATCAACAAAAATTTATTAAATATCAACATTTTTAAGCTTATAAAGATGGCAATCGACCTATTCTGTCTCACCTTAAAAGTATAAACCTGTTTCAAGACAGGATATTGACAAAATAACAGGTTGAAACTTCGCAGTTTCAACCTGTTAAACCTTATGTTATGTCATACATAAAGCGATAATTTAGTGACCCATTATCTCTTATTTTTATTGATACATAACGTCTACACTTTGCGTTTGCCCCTCTGCATGACACATAGTCCAGCTTTCACCACCTAATCGATAAATCGCCCCAAAGCTGGCGTGAGCTTAATATTAAATTGGCGTTTGCTGTAATAGCAGATAATAATCGCAATACTGGATTTCAAAACTATCACGAGTATTTATCTGCAAATAAAAAGGCGAGCTAATTATGCTCGCTTTTTGAGGTTACCTTTCATCAACACAATGTCATTGGTTAACTTTAATTGGCATAGGATTACACACTAAACAATTAATTCTTTAGCCAGTGCATCCGCGTAACCCATCTTAGTTAATGCTGTGCGAATAATATCTAGCGTCATCGGGTCTTCAATGGTTGCTGGAACTGTATATTCATTGTTATCAGCAATTTTACGCATGGTGGCTCGTAATATTTTCCCAGAGCGAGTTTTTGGCAGTTTTTGTACTGCACTCACAAGCCTAAAGGAAGCTACGGGGCCAATTTCATGACGTACTAGTGCCAGTAACTCTTTATAAAGAGCCTCATCAGACATAGTAACGCCATTTTTAAGTACAACTAATCCAAGCGGCACTTGGCCTTTTAGTTTATCTTGCACACCAATTACCGCTGCCTCAGCAACCGCATCGTGCTGGCATAAGACTTCTTCAAATCGGCCTGTGGATAAACGATGTCCGGCGACATTAATAATGTCGTCAATGCGGCTCATAATATATAAGTAGCCATCCTCATCGATATATCCTGCATCACCAGTCAAGTAATACCCTGGATACATAGACAAGTAACTGTCGATATAGCGTTTATCGTTTTGCCACAAAGTCGTTAGTGTGCCTGGAGGTAACGGTTGCTTTATCACCACGTTACCGCTTTCATTGGGCGCCACTTGTTGTCCCATAGCATCGAGGATTTCCACTTGATACCCAGGTACCGCGCGCGCAGGAGAACCAGCTTTAATTTCAATTGGATCTGTGCCCATTAAGTTAGCTGCCACAGGCCAACCGGTTTCTGTTTGCCACCAATGATCAACCACTGGCTTACCTAAATGCTGCTGACTCCAATTTAGGGTATCTGGATCACAGCGCTCACCGGCCAAGTACATTTGCTTAAGGCAGCTTAAATCAAATTGCTTGATAAAGTCGCCTTGAGGATCTTCCCGTTTAATAGCACGAATGGCCGTTGGCGCAGTAAAAAAGCTGCGAACTTGCTTCTGTTCAATTATCCGCCAAAAAGCGCCAGCATCAGGGGTGCCTATCGGTTTCCCTTCGTACATTATGGTTGTCGCACCTACTAATAATGGCCCGTAAACGATGTACGAGTGCCCTACTACCCAGCCAACATCTGATGCCGCCCAAAACACATCGCCAATACCAATGTCATAAATATGTTTCATCGACCATGCTAAAGCAACTGCATGACCGCCGTTATCACGCACCACACCTTTAGGCTGACCTGTAGTACCTGATGTATAAAGCACATATAAAGGGTCGGTTGCATCCAATGATACACATTCAGCATCAGGCGCATCGACTAGGGCATTGTACCAATCAAGGTCTCGAGGTGAAGTTAGCTCAGCTTGGTATTCGGTGCGATTGAGAATAATACAATGATCGACTTGATGGGTCGCTTGGGATAATGCGTCGTCTAGCAGAGGTTTATATGGCACTACACCAGAAGGTTCAATACCACATGAAGCTGAGAGAATTAATTTCGGTTTAGCATCATTGATTCGAGTAGAAAGCTCATTGGCCGCAAAACCACCAAACACCACTGAGTGAATTGCGCCAATCCTTGCACACGCCAACATGGCGTAAGCCGTTTCGGGTACCATCGGCATATAAATAACGACTCTATCGCCCTTGGTAACTCCTAACGATATCATCAATCCAGCGAGCCGTTTCACCTGCGCCAACACTGATTGATAACTCACTGAATATTCGTGATGGGTTACAGGGCTAATATAATGAATAGCCGTTTGATCACCTCTGCCAGCAATGACATGGCGGTCTAATGCATTAAAACAGGTATTCATTTTGCCATCGGCAAACCATCGATAAAAAGGCTTGTTACTGTCATCTAAGACGGTTTTTGGCACTTGGTCCCAACTAATGGCCTGTGCAGCTTGTTGCCAAAACACTTCGGGCTCGGCTATCGATTGTGCATGCATTGATAGTCCTAAATCAGCCATATTGCTCTCCGTTAATCAGCTTGTATTGCAGTGATTATGAACAGAATTCATCAAATACCCCTATTAGACAAAGGGATAAGAAGCACTAAAACCAACAAAAAAACCATAGCATTCAACTAAGTATTTAATCGTTAACAGTAAAAAAACCATGGTAATAAATTGCAAAATATAACAAACAGTTAAGGTATAATAACATTCTAGTGGCAAGCAAAATTAACATGCACGCAGCCAATAACCACCTCTCAAACTTTACCTTTACGTAAACTTCATATATCTTGCATCAAAAGAAACACTTTTGGTGACATGATGAGCACAACCACTAGCACTCAATCAACATATTCAATCAGTGACTTATCAAAAGAATTTGATATCACCACCCGCAGTATTCGTTTTTACGAAGACCAAGGATTGATCAAACCTAAGCGTCGCGGACAAACTCGCATATACAGCCTCAAAGATCGCGTGCGTTTAAAACTCATTTTACGCGGCAAGCGCCTTGGCTTTTCATTAGCAGAAACACGCCGTCTATTTGAACTTTATGATGCCGATAAAAGCAGCTCTACCCAACTCAACACCATGCTTGACTTAGTCAATGAGAAAAAATCGGCTCTGCAACAGCAAATGGATGACATTAAAGTGGTGCTAATGGAGCTCAATTCTGCCGAGCAACAATGTAAAGCGGCACTGACTGACAATGCGACCAGAAAAATAAAATAATCAATTTATAACAGCTAATAATTGTAAAAGGCTTACTCAATTAAGCCAAAACTGACACAAAACTGCCAAAAACGCCCATAAAAAGCGTTGGCAGCACATAATAAAATTCAACAGGACACAAACAAATGAGCGACTTATATACCAGCTTAAACTTCGGTTTAGGTGAAGATGTAGACATGTTACGTGACGCTGTTCGTGGTTTTGCCGCTAACGAGATTGCCCCAATGGCCGCCCAAGTCGATATCGACAACGCCTTTCCTAACCAATTATGGCCAGTATTAGGTGATATGGGCTTACTTGGCGTCACCGTTGATGAGCAATATGGCGGCGCCAACATGGGTTATCTTGCCCATGTGGTGGCAATGGAAGAAATTTCCCGAGCATCTGCCTCTATTGGTCTCAGTTATGGTGCCCATTCAAACTTGTGTGTTAACCAAATCAACCGTAATGGTAATGAGGCTCAAAAAGCCAAATATTTACCAAAACTGGTCAGTGGCGAACACATTGGTGCCTTAGCCATGAGTGAACCCAATGCCGGTTCCGATGTAGTATCAATGAAACTGCATGCTCGTAAAGAAGGCGATCGCTACATCTTGAACGGCAACAAAATGTGGATCACTAATGGTCCAGATGCTCACACCTATGTGATTTATGCTAAAACTGATTTAAATAAAGGCGCACATGGCATTACCGCGTTTATCGTTGAACGTGGATCGAAAGGGTTTAGCCAAGCCCAAAAACTCGACAAGTTAGGTATGCGCGGTTCAAACACCTGTGAATTGGTGTTTGAAGACTGTGAAGTGCCTGAAGAAAACATCTTAGGCGGCCTCAATAATGGCGTAAAAGTGCTTATGAGCGGCCTAGACTACGAGCGCGTTGTATTAGCTGGCGGTCCACTAGGCATTATGTCGGCTTGTATGGACATAGTGGTGCCATACATTCATGAGCGTGAACAATTTGGCAAATCGATCGGTGAATTCCAACTAGTGCAAGGCAAGTTAGCCGACATGTACACGGGTATGAATGCCGCCCGCGCTTATGTTTACAGCGTCGCCAAGTCATGTGACCGCGGTGAAACCACGCGTAAAGATGCCGCAGGCGCCATTTTATACAGTGCAGAACTTGCCACTAAAATGGCCCTAGACGCGATTCAGCTTCTCGGCGGCAATGGTTATGTCAACGAGTATGCCACTGGCCGTTTATTGCGTGATGCCAAACTTTACGAAATTGGTGCAGGTACCTCAGAAATTCGCCGCATGTTAATTGGCCGCGAATTATTTAACGAGTCAAAGTAAGTAACACTTGCCCCAGTAGGGCGACATATCAAGCGTATCTTGTCGCCCTTATCAAGCCCCTATTTTTGCTTCATTAAGGACATAGAAATGACGCAACTGAGCAGCCGCATCAATCCTCGCAGTGACGAATTTAAAGCCAAGTCAGACAGCATGGCGTTATTAGTCAATGATCTTCAACAAAAACTAGCAAAAATCGCACAAGGTGGTGGCCCGGTCGCCCTTGAACGTCATTTGTCGCGCGGTAAATTATTGCCTCGCCAGCGTGTCGAAAAGCTGCTTGACCCAGGTTCTCCCTTCTTAGAGTTATCGCAATTTGCCGCTTATGAAGTGTATGACGAAGAAGTGCCTGCTGCAGGTGTGATTGCTGGTATTGGTCGCGTGAGTGGGGTTGAATGCATGATCATCGCCAACGATGCCACCGTAAAAGGCGGCACCTACTATCCGATCACAGTGAAGAAACACTTACGTGCTCAAGATATTGCTAGCCGTTGCCATTTACCGTGTATCTACCTAGTCGATTCTGGCGGCGCGAATTTACCCCGCCAAGATGAAGTCTTTCCAGACCGCGATCATTTCGGCCGAATTTTCTATAACCAAGCACAAATGTCGGCCAAGGGCATCCCTCAAATTGCTGTGGTAATGGGCTTATGTACCGCGGGCGGCGCGTATGTGCCTGCGATGGCAGATGAATCTATTATTGTTAAAGATCAAGGCACCATCTTTTTAGCAGGTCCGCCACTGGTGAAAGCAGCAACAGGTGAAGAAGTCAGTGCAGAAGAGCTCGGCGGCGCAGAAGTGCACACTAAAATATCCGGTGTTGCCGATCACCTGGCGCAAAATGATGACCACGCACTTGAACTTGCTCGCCGTGCTGTATTGCGCTTGAATCATCAAAAAGAAATCAAAAGCCTATTAAGTCCTGTTAAAGCACCACAATTTGATATCCACGAATTGTACGGCATTGTCGGCACTGACCTTAAAAAGCCGTTCGACGTTAAAGAAGTGATTGCCCGTATCGTTGATGATTCTGACTTTGACGAATTTAAAGCCAATTACGGTGCAACCTTAGTGTGTGGTTTCGCACGCATTCATGGTTATCCGGTCGGGATTGTAGCCAATAACGGTATTTTATTTTCTGAGTCGGCGCAAAAAGGCGCTCACTTTATCGAACTGTGTTGCCAACGCAAAATCCCATTATTATTCTTACAAAATATCACCGGCTTTATGGTCGGAAAAAAGTACGAACACGAAGGTATTGCCAAACACGGCGCCAAAATGGTCACCGCAGTATCTTGTGCCAATGTACCTAAATTTACTGTGATTATCGGTGGCAGTTATGGCGCAGGTAATTACGGCATGTGTGGTCGCGCATTTGAACCAACCATGATGTGGATGTGGCCTAACGCGCGGATTTCAGTGATGGGCGGCGAACAAGCTGCTGGCGTGTTAGCAACAGTGCGCCGCGATGGTTTAGCCCGAAAAGGGATTGAATGGTCTACTGAAGATGAACAAGCATTTCGTAAACCGATAGTTGAACAATACGAAAAAGAAGGCCACCCGTATCATGCCAGCGCCCGTCTTTGGGATGATGGCATTATTGATCCGGCGCAAACCCGTGACGTAGTCGGCTTAGCCTTATCGGCGGCGTTAAATGCTCCTATTGAAGATACCCGTTTTGGGGTGTTCCGCATGTAATTGATGCGGCTAATTCAACTGACTAGGAGTAAGTAACAATGTTAACGAGCCAATATAAACACATTGAATGTGAGATATCACAAGGTGTTGCCCAACTGATCTTAAACCGGGCTGAAGTGCATAATGCCTTTGATGAGGTGATGATCAGCGAAATGATCAACGCCATCAAAAACTTTGCTAATGACAGCCAATGCAACATGCTGATCTTACGTGCCAATGGCAAAAACTTCAGTGCCGGCGCAGACCTTAATTGGATGCGTAAACAAGCAAAAATGGACGTTGGCCAGAACCTTGCTGACGCTCACGAGCTTGCCAAATTAATGCATGTACTCGACAAATTCCCAAAGCCCACTATCGCTCTGGTTCAAGGTGCTGCCTTTGGCGGTGCATTAGGATTAATTTGTTGCTGCGACATTGCCATTGCAACAACAGGTGCCAGCTTCTGTTTAAGCGAAGTTAAGCTCGGTCTTATCCCCGCAGTAATCAGTCCTTATGTGGTGCGCGCCATGGGTAATCGTCAATCGCGTCGCTTTATGCTAACGGCAGAGCGCTTTAGTGCCGATGTAGCCTTAAGCCATCAAGTTATCCACCAGATTAACGATGACCTAGATGCTGCCGCAGCGCCCTTTATCACGGCATTTAATGCCAATAGCCCTCAGGGCATGGCTTGGGTAAAAACCTTAGTATCGCGTTTAGAAGATGGCGTTATTGATGACGCCACGCTCAATTATACCAGCGAGCAAATTGCTCGAATTCGTGTATCAGATGAAGGACAAGAAGGCCTTAATGCCTTTTTTGAAAAAAGAGCCCCCGCATGGCAAACCGTCAAATCTGATCCACAAGGAGCCCAATAATGTTTACCAAATTACTGATAGCAAACCGTGGTGAAATTGCATGTCGTATTATTAAAACGGCACAAACCATGGGCGTACGCACCATTGCTTTGTATTCTGATGCTGACAAAGACGCCCGTCATGTTGCCATGGCAGACGAGTCGTTTTATTTGGGCGGCAGTGCTCCTGCTGACTCGTATTTAAAAGCCGATTTAATTATTGAGATAGCCAAAAAGTCAGGTGCACAAGCCATTCATCCTGGATATGGTTTTCTGTCTGAAAATGCTGAGTTTGCACGTAAATGTGAACAAAATGGCATCGCTTTTGTTGGCCCAGGTAGCGACGCTATTGATGCCATGGGCAGTAAAAGTGCTGCCAAAAACATCATGTCTAAAGCCAATGTGCCGCTCGTACCGGGTTATCACGGCGACGATCAAACTGATGCCACATTAATTGCTCAGGCCAAAGCTATCGGCTTCCCGTTACTGATTAAAGCGGCTTATGGCGGCGGCGGTAAAGGCATGCGTATCGTAGAGAACGACGGTGAAATCCTAGAAGCCGTTAAATCAGCGCGCCGTGAAGCCATCTCGTCTTTTGGCAATGACAAACTCTTGATGGAACGCTACTTACGTCAGCCGCGCCATGTTGAAGTGCAAGTGTTTGCTGACAGCCACGGCCATGCCATTTATTTGTCAGATCGTGATTGCTCTATTCAGCGTCGCCATCAAAAAGTGGTTGAAGAAGCGCCTGCTCCAGGTTTATCTGATGAGTTACGTGCGCAGATGGGTAACGCTGCCGTTGCAGCCGCCAAAGCGATTGATTATGTCGGCGCTGGTACCGTTGAGTTTTTACTGGATACCGACAACAGCTTTTATTTCATGGAAATGAATACTCGCCTCCAAGTTGAACACCCAGTAACTGAAATGGTCACCGGCCAAGATTTGGTTAAATGGCAGCTTTTGGTCGCCAGTGGTGGTGAATTGCCACTGAGCCAAGATGAAGTGCGCATTCATGGTCATTCATTTGAAGTGCGGATATACGCTGAAGATCCACAAAACGAATTTTTACCGGCCAGTGGTAAGCTCAACTTTTTACGTGAACCAGAGCAAAATCGTCACGTGCGTATTGATTCTGGCATTCGTGAAAACGATATTATCAGTAACTTTTATGACCCAATGATTGCTAAATTGATTGTGTGGGATGAGTCGCGCCCTCGCGCATTACAACGCTTAGTGCATGCGCTAGAGTCATACCAAATTAGTGGCCTTAAACATAATATCGAATTTTTAGCTAACATTGCCGAACACCCAGCGTTTGCTGCTGCAGATTTCTGTACTGACTTTATTGAACGTTATGGCGATACCTTAATTGGTGATGCGGCCGTTGAAGCCGATACAGCTTTAGCGCTAGCAGGGCTTTTTCAGGTGTTGTCACGTAAGCAAGCGGCTAAAGCATTAGCAATCAACAGTGCCGATCCTTATTCTCCATGGGGCTTGGTCAGCGGCTTTAGATTAAACAGCTCTAGCGTGCATCACGTATCGCTATTAACTGATACCGCAGCCGATGTTCAGCAACATGATTTATTACTCACCGCCATTGGCGAACAGTATCAACTGTGTTTACACGACCAAGTACTAACGTTAGCCGGTGAACTCAAAGCCGATTTACTATTAGCCGAAATTAACGGTCATAAAAGTAAAATCCCTGTCAGCCATCAAGGCGATGATTTCACTTTATTCTTGCCGTCTGGCAGTTACCATTTTAAGGCGATATTGGCTCAAGTCGCTGGCGAAGTGGTTAACCATGCCGATAAGCTCAAAGCCCCCATGAATGGCACCGTAGTGACGCATTTAGTGGAAGTAGGTGATGAAGTTAAAGCGGGTCAAGGTTTACTGGTGATGGAAGCGATGAAAATGGAATACACCATTGAAGCACCGTTTGATGGTGTAGTCAGTGAGTTTTATTTCCAAAGCGGTGAACTTGTCAGCGATGGCGCTCAACTATTAAATGTTGAGCCATTAGTGACTGAAACCAACGTCGAGGAAGCGTAAATGTTGCCCACTAAAGTCAGTATTTTTGAAGTCGGTGCCCGTGACGGTTTGCAAAATGAAGTGCCGGTAACAACGGCAGACAAACTGACACTGATTGAACAACTGGCCGATGCAGGTGTTAAGCGAATTGAAGCAGGCAGCTTTGTGTCACCTAAGTGGGTGCCACAAATGGCCGATTCCGATGCCGTGTTTCATCAACTTAGAGGTCAAATTAATCGTCACCCTGGCGTGGTTTACAGTGCCTTGACGCCCAATTTAAAAGGCTTTGAACTGGCTCTTGCTGCTGGCGCAGATGAAGTGGCTATTTTTGGTGCAGCGTCTGAAAGCTTTAGTCAAAAAAATATTAACTGCTCAATTGATGAGTCAATTGCTCGCTTTATGCCGTTAATCGAGGAAGCAAAAAAACATAATATCGCCGTGCGTGGTTATGTATCTTGTGTACTCGGTTGCCCGTACGAAGGCAATATTAACGTCAGCGAAGTCGCTAGAATATCTGAAATCCTTTACCAGATGGGTTGCTACGAAATATCCCTTGGCGACACCATAGGTGTTGGCACACCAAATGATGCTCGAAAAATGGTTGAAGCCGTTGCGAATGTCGTGCCAGTGGATAAATTAGCTCTGCACTTTCATGACACTTATGGCCAAGCTCTGGCCAATATTCTTGCCTGCCTTGAAACCGGTGTTAGCGTATTTGACGCATCGGTTGCGGGTCTTGGTGGCTGCCCTTACGCAAAGGGCGCATCGGGTAACTTAGCGACAGAAGATCTGGTCTACATGCTCCATGGCATGGGCATAGATACCGGCATAGATCTGAGCAAGCTTGCACTCGCAGGCGATACCATTAGCCGCGCATTGGGGCGCAGCAATGGGTCCAAAGTAGCAAATGCAATCAGAACATAATCACATATACTCAACATGGTTAGCACGGTATAGCGCTAACCACTGATATAAATATAACGATAAGGACAACAAGATGGCAGGTTTCAATAAAGTCGTCCACAGCTATGAAGAAGCGCTAGCAGGACTGAAAGATGATATGACCATTATGGTCGGCGGCTTTGGATTGTGTGGCATTCCTGAAGGCCTAATTAATCATATGGTGACTATGGATGTTAAAGGCTTAACCGCCATTTCAAATAATGCTGGGGTTGATAACTTTGGCTTAGGACTGTTACTGAAACAGCACCAAATTTCAACCATGATTGCCTCTTACGTAGGAGAAAACGCCACCTTTGAACAGCAAATGTTATCCGGCGAGCTCAACGTTATCTTAACCCCGCAAGGCACACTGGCTGAAAAAATCCGTGCCGGCGGTGCAGGTATTCCGGCATTCTTTACCGCCACAGGTTACGGCACGCCGATTGCCGACGGTAAAGAAACCCGTGAAATCAAAGGGCGTCACTACGTATTAGAAGAATCGTTGACCGCTGACTTTGCTTTAATTCGCGCGTGGAAAGCGGACACTATGGGTAACTTAGTGTTTCGCAAAACCGCAGCAAACTTTAATCCGATGATGGCCACCGCAGGTAAAATTACCGTAGTTGAAGCCGAAGAAATTGTTGCACCTGGTGAACTCGATCCAGACCATATTCATACACCGGGTATTTATGTCGATCGCGTGATCAAAGCTAGCTTTGAAAAACGTATCGAGCAACGTACCGTCAAAGCTGCGAAATAAGGGAGACAACACCATGGCACTGACCAGAGAACAACTCGCCCAGCGCGTAGCAAAAGAATTACAAGATGGCTTTTATGTTAACCTAGGTATCGGTATCCCTACCCTAGTCGCTAACTATATCCCACACGGCATACAAGTAATGTTGCAATCTGAAAATGGTTTACTGGGTATGGGCGAATTTCCTACCGAAGACAACATCGATGCCGATCTTATCAACGCTGGCAAGCAAACGGTAACCGCGGTTGCAGGCGCGTCATTCTTTTCATCAGCAGAAAGCTTTGCCATGATCCGTGGCGGCCATGTCGACCTCACGGTACTGGGCGCATTTGAAGTGGATGTTAACGGCTCTATCGCCTCATGGATGATCCCAGGCAAACTGATTAAAGGTATGGGCGGCGCCATGGATTTAGTCGCGGGCGCCGACAATATTATTGTCACCATGATGCATGCGGACAAATACGGCAACTCGAAACTATTATCAACCTGCGAGTTACCATTAACGGGCTATGGCTGTATTAAACGGGTGATGACAGATTTAGCCTTTATCGAAATTAAAGATGGTGCGTTTCATTTACTTGAACGCGCGCCCGGTGTGACGGTTGATGAAATTGTTGCTAAAACAGCAGGTAAGTTAGTGGTACCAGACCACGTACCGGAAATGACCTTTTAATCTCTATTAAACAGTTAAGATCAACCAAGCCCGCCAATTTAACTTAATGATGCGGGCTTTTTTATACTTTTATCTAATATGACTACTGTAGCGACTCAGCCCCTTTTCTACTTTGAGATGTGAATATCAAAATGTAAATGCACAGGCTAAGCCATTTATGCTGAGTTCAAGGAAAAAATGCGCAGTTTTATGGTTTAAATGAGCATTTTTCAACGATGAAATAGGCTTAAATGGCGACGCTATGAGTCGTGATATTGTCGATTTAATCTTCTGCTGGGATCACCAACACATTACTGCGCATCCGGCTCAAAATAGATTCCGCTGTATTACCAATAATGCGCCCTAGTAATCCTTGCCGTTGCCGCGCACCAATCACAAAATATTGGCTTTTTAACCGACATGCCAGTTCAAACAGACACAGTTCAGGCTCACCTGAGATAATATGCATACAATCAGCGTCAACTCCTATGTCAGCAATTTTTTGCTGATGTTCTGCATACGCTTTTTTAACTAAAGCATTAATGTCGAGCAAATCCATGTCGCGAACAATTTGCGGAATTCGTAACACATAAGCCACATGCAACTGTGTTCCAGTCGCTTTAGCAAGCTGCAGGCCATTAGCAATAACGGCGTCATTAAGCCGTTGCTTTGTCGGATTTTCAGTACCTAAATCGATTGAAATTAGCGTGGTGTTACCGGTATTAAGTGGGTTGTTTGTAAGGAGTAATAGTGGGATTTTGGTATGGCGAATTAACTGCCAATCAGTGGGCAGATAATGATCAGAATGATGGACAGCTTTAACCATAAGATCAAAGCTATGGCGAGCAGAGTGATGACAAGCATGTTCAAAAAGATACTTACTCCATATCACATGTAACGGCACATCCTCGGCATCAAGCGAATCTAAGTGCTGCTGAAGTTGCGCTTCTTGTTGTTGCATTAACTGCTTTTGCACCACTCCAGCAAGTCGTGGTTGATCACTGTCTGTGCCACTTAAATAGGCGTAAGTATAAGCAAAAACTTCAGCCTGCTTGTTCATCTGCTTGGCTAATGATAATCCTATCGCGACTGCATCAATATGCGCTTGTTCCATTTGTGCGATAACAAACATTTTGTTCATATAAACCTCCTTATTTCAGATCTTTTCTATATTCACACCGTGACAAGCATATGTAAATATTAAGATTATACTTATCAAACATTGCCTTGTATTCTGCGATTAGAAACTCAGTAAACGTGAGCTAGTAACTATCTTTAGCTTAGCTAATAGCGTAAGTTTGTGCTTAAGTATCGCAACTAAAATTGATCAACATCAACTTTATTGGGTTCACACAAATCAATAACATATTGCCTAACCTGAAGGAGGATAAATGGCAATAAACAGCTTTGTAATGTCACTTTTTCTCATTCTTGTTGTGGGCAGATTGTTAGGTGAGCTTAGTGACCGATTAGGATTTCCCAGCGTAGTGGGTGAAGTCACTGCGGGGATGTTAATTGGCCCGTCACTACTCAATTGGGTTGTACCTCATAGTACATTAGCCATCATCGCAGAACTGGGGGTGATTTTTTTATTATTTGATATTGGCTGTGAAACCTCTATCAAAAAGCTTGCCCATTCTGGTACTAAAGCCGTAAGTGTTGCATTGTTAGGCATTGCAATACCCTTACTCTTCACAGGATTAACCAGCCTGTATTGGCTTTCTCTACCTCCTTTTACAGCATTATTTTTTGGTTGCGCATTAACGGCCACCAGCATTGGTATTTCAATGCGAGTTTTAGCACTCAATAATCAAACTCAAAGTGCGGCTGGGCAAATTATTCTAGGGGCTGCGGTTATCGATGATATCGTTGGCGTGATACTACTGAGCGTGTTGTTTAATTTCGCCTCATCTGGAGAATTAGCCGTAAGCTCAACCTTAGTATTATTTATCATGATTGCCTGCTTTATCATTTTCAGCCCGCCACTGGTTAGAGTGATAATTTATTTAACCCGCTGGCTTCACCTTAAAACACGCATTCCCGGCTATGAAGTGTTTGTTGTCACGGCAATGATTTGCTTATTTGCCTGGTTAGCTCATTGGTTTGGTACCCCGGCTATTTTAGGTGGCTTTGCCGTCGGAATGGGCTTGTCACGACAATTTACCTCGCCATTTAATCAATACCTTAAAAACCCCTTTAGCTATACCCACAAACTGGAACAATCAGCAAAGCCGCTAGTACAGCTCTTTAGCCCCATTTTTTTCGTTTATGTCGGCATCAGCCTGGATCTAAGTCAACTTGATATGAGCTTCATGGGCTTACTATTACTCGCTTGGTTAACTTTTATCGCCGTAGCAAGTAAATTCATGGCCGGATTGTTGGCCAGCTCAAACTGGCACGAAAAAATGATTGTGGGTTCAGCAATGGTACCCAGAGGTGAAGTAGGATTAGTATTTGCAGAGATGGGACGCCAACTTGACGTCATTCAAGCCAAAGAGTTTGCCATATTAGTCATGGTTATCGCCCTAACGACCCTGATAGGGCCGCTTCTTTTAAAATATACCTCAAGTAAACAAGCCGAATAAATATAATCAGCTCAATGACCTATCATAGATGAGCAAACAACAATCGGCTTTTCATCATGGCTATTTTAATAAAAACTGTATCGCTTTGTCCAAATTAGGGTCGTCAGGATCAGACGTATTGCTCATCCATGCAATGTGGCCACTTCGGTCAATAAACACTGTTGTTGGGGTACCTGTTATGCCATACAAATTAGCAACCTCATCACCTAAAACCAGCGTGGTCATTTTTATACCTCGATCGAGCAAACTCTGCCCTGGATTGGCGCCAGCATCTTCGCTAAAACTAATACCAATCATTTGCAAGTCAGTGTGTTGGTAGTTAAGTCGTAGTTTTTCTAAACCGGGTTGCAGCTTTTTACAATATGGACACCAGGTAGCCCAAAAATGCAAAATAACCGGTTTACCGGCGTAATCATGCAGAGTAAATGATTGGCCATCAGAGGTCATTAATTCAAAATTAGTAGCAACGGACTCATCCACTTTCGCAGCAGCATCGGCTGTGCTTTGGGATATAAAAGACAATAATAGCAATGCAGATATACTGACTACCGACCAAACAAATTTCATAACGCGCCCTATTTATGGATTATTTTTATGTATTAACCTTTATAGACCGGAGAGTTGCCATTATGTATTCATGTGCATTTCAGATAATCGTTTCGCGAGCACTTATTGATCTTTCCAAGCCTGAAGACGGTATTACAACAAATAAGTCACTCGGATATTGAAGAGTAAATAAATCGGTACATTTCACGCACCAAAATAAGTTTACGCTTACGTAAAAATAATACTGAGTTTTTACTCGAAATTGGTTATGTTAGCTGAACTAACATAATCTGATTGGACCAGTAACAAGACAATACCTTGTTGCCGCGACCAAACTTAACGACCCCATAACCAAGGAATGACCTTATGCCAATTTACCAAGCTCCCCTGCGTGATTATCAATTCATTCTGTCTGAACTGCTTAATGTCTATCAACAAACTGACTTACGTGGTTTTGATGAATTAGATGCAGATTTAACTGATGCGATTTTACAAGGTGTCGCCGACTTTACTACCGACATCATGTTGCCACTCAATGCAAGCGGTGACTTGGAAGGTTGTAAATTGGTTGACGGTAAAGTCATCACCCCTTCTGGGTTTAAGCAAGCTTACAAGCAGTATGTCGAAGATGGCTGGGCCACACTAACCTGCGATCCTGAATTTGGCGGCCAAGGCCTGCCAGAAGTAATTGGTACCTTTGCCACCGAAATGAAAACCGCGACCAACATGGCTTTTGCTATGTATCCTGGGTTAACCCATGGCGCTTATTCTGCTATTCATGTCCATGGCAGCGATGCACTAAAACAAAAGTATTTAGCTAAACTGGTCAGTGGTGAATGGACTGGAACCATGAACTTAACTGAATCGCATGCTGGTACCGATTTAGCGTTATTGCGCACTAAAGCTATTCCTGCCGGAGATGAGCTGTTTGCCATTAGCGGCGAGAAAATCTTTATTTCATCTGGTGATCACGATCTTGCTGATAATATTATTCACTTAGTATTAGCACGCCTACCCGATGCACCAGAAGGTGTTAAAGGCATTTCATTATTTGCGGTACCGAAATTTTTAGTCAATGCCGACGGCAGTTTAGGTGACGCCAATACGCTGAGTGCGACGGGTCTGGAACACAAAATGGGCATTCACGGTAACTCAACTTGTGTCATGCATTTTGATGGCGCAATTGGCGAATTAGTTGGTGCACCACATCAGGGCTTAAAAGCCATGTTCACCATGATGAACCAAGCACGCCTGGGTGTCGGTATTCAGGGTTTAGGCGTATCTGATATTGCTTACCAAAATGCACTTGTTTATGCCAAAGAGCGCATTCAAGGTCGTGCATTAAGTGGTGTTAAACAGCCTGAACAAGCCGCAGACTCATTATTAGTCCATGGTGACATAAGACGTATGCTGTTATCGCAAAAGTCTTTCAATGAAGGAACACGTGCGTTAATGGGCCAACAGGCATTATGGCTTGACCAAGTAGAACGTCATACTGACCCGGAAAAAGCCAAACAAGCAAATGCCCTGGCAGCTTTATTTACACCGATTGTTAAAGGTTTCGTTACCGACCAAGGCTTTAAGGCATGCGTAGATGCGCAGCAAGTTTATGGCGGTCATGGCTATATTAATGAATGGGGTATGGAGCAGTATGTGCGTGATATTCGTATCGCAATGATTTATGAAGGCACAAATGGCGTTCAGGCTTTGGATTTAGTAGGCCGTAAATTACTGAGCGACAAAGGTGCAGCATTGACGTTATGGTCAGGCATGGTAAAACAGTTAATTCAAGATAATTCCAGCAACGAAGCCATGAAGCCCTATCTTGCAGGGTTAATGGACGCTGCGGGCGATCTTGAAAAAGCCACTGGTTTTATTGTTCAATCGGCCAGTAAAAACCCAGACCTTATTGGCGCAGCATCAATGCCATATATGCAACTCTTTGGCATTACCGCTCTGGCTTGGATGTGGACCCGTGTGGCGGCAACATCATTGGCAGCATTAGAAGCTGGTACTGAAGAAAGTGAGTTTTATCAAGCTAAACTTAATACGGCAAAATTCTTCATGAGCTATTGGGGCAGCCAAACTCGCAGCTTACGCAAACAAATTGAAGCTAGCAGTGCTGACATTGTCAATTTCGCAGCAGCTGACTTTTAATCTCAACATAAGCAACTAAAACATTAGTAACTAAAACACAAATAACAAAGCCGCTTCAATGTTAATTTAAGCGGCTTTGTTTATTCTGCAGCGGTCGCTAACGTAATTCTAATACGTCTTTAATGGCCAACTAATCCCACAAAAACTCGCGAAAATGCTTACGACAAACCGACTCGTAACTCTCGTTACCGCCAATCTCCACTTGTTCACCTTCGCGCATAGGATTACCTTCATGATCAAGGCGAACCACCATATTGGCTTTACGGCCACAATGACAAATGGTTTTTAATTCAACGAGCTTATCTGCCCAAGCGAGCAAGTAATGGCTACCTGAAAACAACTCACCCTGAAAATCATTACGTAATCCATAACATAATACGGGAATATCGAGATTATCGACAACATAGGTTATCTGCCTAACCTGCTCTTTACTTAAAAACTGACACTCATCAATCAGCACGCAGTGAATTTTTTGCTCGTCATTGGATGTCGAAATCAGCTCAATTAAATTGTCAGTACTACCAAACACCTGGGCATCTGTTTCAATCCCAATACGCGAAGATACTTTGCCAATACCATATCGATTATCTATTGATGCTGTCATCACTAAGGTATGCATACCGCGCTCACGATAATTATAAGAAGACTGCAGTAACGAAGTTGATTTACCGGCATTCATCGCCGAATAATAAAAGTACAGTTGCGCCAAAATATAGCGTCCTAATGGTTAGACAGTCAGTACCGTCCATATTACCTTTTTTAACTTAGCAACAACAAACAAAAATGCCGTATTCGTTATGAATACGGCATTTTTCAAAGCTTAATCAATCGGCTTATTACTCATAAGTATCAGGATGTAGCATTACTTTTTTGCCCAAAAGTACAATACTAGGATACTGATAAAAAACAACACACTACAACAAATCAATCCAGCCATTAACGAGCCAGTAAACCCAAGCACAATATAACCGACGAAACTAATCAATGCAGCGATAAGTGCATAAGGAAGCTGGGTCACCACATGATCGATATGATGGCAGCTCGCCCCCGTTGATGACAAAATAGTGGTATCGGAAATAGGTGAGCAATGGTCACCAAATACGGCACCAGAAAGCACAGCTGCTAGCATAGGTAGCATCATGGTGCTATCACTCCCCATCGCCATATCGGCCGCTATAGGCAACATAATACCAAAGGTTCCCCAACTCGTTCCCGTTGAAAATGCGGTTATCCCAGCCAATAGAAATAACATGGCAGGCAATAGCGCAAACGGAATATTATCAGTTGCTAAACTGGCCATGAACTTACCGGTTTCAAGCTGAGCAATGACACTTGATATCGTCCAAGCGAACAATAAAATATAAATAGCGGGTAACATTGAACGAGCACCAACAGACATGCCTTTGAGCAACATAGACAGCTCTACTTTCTGTTGAAATGCCAACAACACTGTCGCAATCAAACCGACGATAGAACCAAAAAACAATGATGAACTCACATCAGTATTTTCAAATGCACCTAGTACACTAAACATCTGCTCTTTAGCCGCTAATGCTTCTGCCCCACTAGAGACCATAAAATAAAGGGTCGCAAATACTAATATCGCAATCGGTAAAAATAAACCAATCACTTTACCGGTGTCAGCTTCAGGTAAATCAGTAACCGCTCCCGGTGGTTGGCCTTTTGATTCATCATACAACTCACCACGAAGTGCATTTAATTCATGCTGACGCATTGGTCCTATGTTTAAACTGAACGTCGCCACACACACTAGTAATAATAATGAGAACACCGCATAAAAGTTCATCGGGATCATCTGTATAAAGACACTTAAATGACCTGAGTCAGCAAAACCATGTGCAGTTAAAATGCCGCCAATAAGCGCAATAATATAGGCTCCCCAGCTCGATACCGGGGAAATAACGCAAATCGGTGCCGCGGTAGAATCTAAAATATAGGCAAGTTTTGCGCGTGAAATATGGTATCTGTCCGTGATAGGCCTTGAAATAGAACCTACGACTAAACTATTGAAGTAGTCATCAATAAAGACTACACAGCCTAAAAAAATGGTCATTAACTTAGCATCGCGCTTATTACGAATGCGCAGTTTGGCCCAATCAGCAAAAGCACGAGCAGAACCACTAACGGTGATCAATGCGGTTATCATGCCCAGCACAACCAAAAAACCTAAGATATATACGTTCCAACTATTCAGTGCAGCATCTTTCCAAACGAGCTGACTCGCTGTACTTAAAATATATTCGCTGCTACCAACCAATGAAAAATCGGTCAGCAATAAGGCACCAAAAATAATACCTAACCCCAAAGACAGCAATACCTTACGGGTTAAAATAGCCAGTGTAATTGCCAAAAGTGGTGGCAAAACAGAAAGTGCCGAATCGGCATAACTTATTATCATAATTTAATTATTTCTTCGTTGGATACGAATAGAGAAAAACTAGAAATAAGACTCGCCATACACAGAAAGTATATGGATTCACTTATCTAGTAGCACTCCACAGAAATATCCATTTAATATGAATATCATTATTTTTATCACATAGATAAAAACACTATGACAGTACAGCCCCTTTCGAGAACTGGCCCAACAAATGAGGGCGATCACCTCACTTATTTCGGCATTGCATCCTTTTAGGTTGAATTATTGGCATCACCCAATTCAACCTGACTATTATGCAATGCACCTCTACTTTTGTATTTGTAATCATAAATAGCCCATTACAAACAGCGCGCACATACAATCATAAACCACACGCTCTATACCAGCAAAAAAGTCTTAAACTACAGCACAAATAACAATATTATTAACTATAGCCACAATTTAATAGCATTAGTTTAACGTTTCTAATTCAAATGCACACTATCGCACTGAATACAAAAACGGCAACTAGATAACCCGACTGACACCTTTGCTCATAAAAACATCCATATGATAAAAAATATCAATAAAAAAGGTTCCTACTTTACCAAGTAGAAACCTTTTAATCTGAACGATTGGCTAGTATAACGACACGTTAAACAAGCTAATGACTCAATTTGGGTCAATAATAAGCCATTAAAGCAGATTATTTAATGCAGGAACGGCTTCAAATAAGTCCGCGACTAAACCGTAATCTGCCACCTGGAAAATAGGCGCTTCAGGATCTTTGTTAATAGCCACAATCACCTTAGAGTCTTTCATTCCGGCAAGATGTTGAATCGCACCCGAAATGCCCACAGCAATATACAGATCAGGGGCAACAATCTTACCTGTTTGTCCCACTTGTAAATCGTTAGGCACAAAGCCAGCATCCACTGCGGCACGAGATGCACCTACTGCTGCGCCAAGCTTATCGGCTAGTTGCTCTAAAATAGCAAAGTTTTCACCACTCCCCATGCCGCGGCCACCAGAGACAATAATGCCTGCATTACCTAGCTCTGGACGGGCTGATTCAGTTAACGACTGAGACACGAATTCAGTGCGAGCATCAATAGCTTGACTTAGGTTAACCACTTCAGCATTGCCCGTTGTCGCGACAGCATCAAATGCACTAGAACGCACAGTCATGACTTTCTTCGCATCTAAACTCTGCACTGTCGATAGCGCATTACCGGCATAAATAGGACGCACAAAAGTGTCACTACTGACCACTTCAATGACTTCTGAAATTTGAGAAACATCTAACAATGCTGCGACACGAGGTAATGTATCTTTACCAATACTGGTTGCTGCAGCCAAGATATGTTCGTAATCAGCCGCAATCTCAACGACCAACTTAGAAACGTTTTCCGCTAATTGAGCACCATATTGAGTTGCATCAGCAACTAATACTTTACTCACACCGGCTAAGTGTTGTGCTGCCGTTACCGCAGCAGAACAATCAACACCCGCGACCAGTATATGAATATCACCGCCAATGGCGGCAGCTGCGCTAACGACTTTGGCCGTGTCAGTTTTCAAACTCACATTATCGTGTTCTGCTAATACTAAAATGGTCATGTTAGATCACCTTCGCTTCATTTTTTAACTTATCGACTAACGCCTCAACAGAAGACACCATAATGCCAGCTTTACGCTCAACCGGAGGTGTTACGCTGATCACTGTTTGATGTGTTTTCAAGCTCACACCTAAATCAGCCACAGTCATAATGTCTAATGGCTTGCGTTTAGCTTTCATAATATTGGGTAATGAAGCATAGCGAGGTTCGTTCAAACGTAAATCAACCGTGACAATGGCAGGTAAAGGCATTTTCAGGGTTTGCAGTCCGCCATCTATTTCACGAGTAACGGTGATCATATCACCATCAACTTTTACTTCTGATGCAAATGTCGCTTGTGGCATATCAGTTAGTGCCGCTAACATTTGTCCAGTTTGGTTGTTATCGCCGTCAATAGACTGCTTACCAAAAATAATTAACTGCGCTTGTTCTTTTTCTTGCACAGCTTTTAACAGTTTCGCAATTGATAGTGGCACCAATTCTTCATCAGTTTCAATATGAATGGCTCTATCAGCACCTAATGCCATTGCAGTTCTTAATTGCTCCTGCACTGCTTTTGCGCCAACACTCACCACGATAACTTCAGTGGCTACGCCAGCTTCTTTCAAGCGAACTGCTTCTTCAACTGCTATTTCGCAAAATGGGTTTAACGCCATTTTAAGGTTCGTCGTATCAACACTTGTGTTGTCAGCTTTTACCCTGACCTTTACATTGGCATCAACTACGCGTTTAACAGGCACCAATATTTTCATAGGTTTTCCTTCTACACCTTCAATGTATGTGGACAACACACTGGCGTTTGCCAATGCAAGATAGGCTAACTTTACGTCCTGTTAACGTTAACGTCAATCAAAGTCAAACGACTGTTTATATTTTTTTTATGATTGTGGTGGCAATCAAACAAAACAAACTGTGGAACATTAATTATTTGATACAAGTGATTAATTAAAATTTATTCAATATTTAGATGATTTAATTTGATTCAATGACAAATAGTTTCTATTATTACAGTTATATTCAGTATTAATTAAGCTGTCTTGGTAATAATCAGTGAGTTAATGTTATTTATATTAATAATAAAGACCACAACAAACCAAATGATGCACTGAAATTTACCTGAAACATTAAAAAACATCTTTGATAACTTTTTATTTTATAAATAAATCATTAGGAAACTACACAAAATGAGTGATTTTTTAGACATACTAACCCACGGCCGTCGTTTTAAAGCTGCAGTAAAAGAATTGTCTCTTGATGATTTACGCGAAACCGCGGCAAAATTAGAAAAGATCATTACTGAACGTGAAGAAGAAGAAAAATTAGAACTTGAAGCCAATGCAGAGCGTAATGCTCGTATTGCTGAAATTCTTGCTCAAATTGAAAACAGTGGTTTATCAATCGAAGATTTAGGTGAAGTCACAGCCTCTGCTAAAACATCAACCAAAAAGCGTGCACCACGTCCGCCAAAATATCAAATCACCATTGACGGTGAATTAATTCAATGGACAGGTCAAGGTCGTATGCCAACCGTATTCAAACAACAAGTTGATAGCGGCAAAAACATGAGCGAATTTTTAATTCCAGGCATGGAATAAATATTTTAACTAAAGAATAATCTCACGGTTAATTCTTTAAAATAAAAAAGAGCTTACTTAGGTAAGCTCTTTTTTTGTGGCATTTGATTGCTTTATCATCGCCATAAGACAGGGTAAACTAACTGTTGCAGATCTATTACCCATTAATAATAAGGTTACGGCCATGACGTTTTCTCTTAAATATGCATTTATAATCTCAGGCATAGCACTATTATTGAGTGCTTGTGCCAGTGATTACACGTTCAAAAGTAATTTAGACAGTAAAGCTATCAATGATTATTTTAAAGTCGGTGATGTGCAGTTATATGAAGGTAATGAGCAACCCAAAGGGACATTTGAAATATTAGGTTTAATTGAAGGTGAAGCCTGCCAGGAAACCAAACAGGATGCACCACCACAAATGTCAGTTGCTCGCACTAATGCCAGAAGAGCTGCAGCAGACATAGGCGCAAATGGTTTTGTCGTTAAAAGCTGCTTTATGATTACTGAAGCTGACAATAGTTGTTTTAGTCGAGCGCTTTGCGTTGGCCAAGCGATTAAAACAGCTGCAAAAAAATAATAACTCAATAGAGTATATTCGCAGCCTATAGATGATGAGTGCTCATATCACACTCATCAATATTTTTTATATTTGATTTTTCATTTCCTATTTTCTGTTTAATTCAGGTACCGCATGACACAAGGCAACGATCAACACAGCCAAACAGCTCCTATTAATAACCAATCTAGCGTGCCGTTTAGTAGCCAATTAAATGCAGTTGCAATATGCAGAACCCCCTATAAACAAAAGTTTGGTATTCCGCGTCAACCGGGACTAGTCAATGCTGTCGGTTATATTGAGTTTGAACCTGATTTTAATCATCTTGATGCAGTTAGAGGCATAGAGCAATATTCACACTTATGGTTACTATTCAGTTTTCATGAGAATTTAGCCCAAGGTTGGAAAACCACAGTGCGCCCTCCTCGACTAGGCGGTAATGAAAAACTAGGCGTGTTTGCCACACGATCTACATTTCGCCCCAATGGTATTGGCCAATCAGTGGTAAAGCTACACGGGGTGGTTCAACGTAAAGGTAAAGTGTGTTTGGTGATATCGGGTATGGATTTATTAGACGGTACGCCAATTGTTGATATTAAGCCCTATGTTCCGTTTTCCGATGCAATTACTGATGCAAAAGGTGGCATTGCGCAAGATGCACCTATCTTGGTTCCACTGACTTATACAGCCCTAGCCACTCAACAAATTAATCTTTATAGCCAACAACAACAATATCAAGATCTTGCCGCGCTTATTGAAGGTGTATTGTCCCAAGACCCTAGGCCCGCGTATAAAAAAGCCAAAGACGATCCCAAACTATATCAAGTTGCATTGTACGATTTAGATATTTTTTGGTGTGTTACAGCACAAGGTATCGAAGTACTAGAGCTTAAACCGACCAAAGTGACATTGTTAAAGGATTAACTCTATGGCAGAAATTGATTACCAAGCTCAACACAAACGACGCTTATCATGGATGCCATGGCTGTATTTTTCACTCAAGCCTAAGCATTTAGCCTGGGCAAAACCATGGCAAGATGAGATCCAACAGCAATTGAGTCAGCTGGAAACCATTCATATTGGCGAGCACAGTTTTATTGCCCCACAAGCACAACTGTTTGCCGAACCCGGGCGAGATATCAGCATCGGTAATCAATGCATGATTGCAGCAGAGGTATTTCTGCATGGCCCTATCACCTTAGGTAATGAAGTGGCCATCAATCATGGCTGCAGCTTAGATGGTGGTCGTCATGGCATAACAATAGGCAACCAAACACGGATAGCCAATAACGTCACTATTTATGCTTTTAATCATGGCATGTCACCTACTACACCCATTTATAAACAACCCGCGACATCAAAAGGTATCGTAATAGGCCAGGATGTGTGGATTGGCGCTCAGGCAGGTATTGTCGATGGCGTGACGATTGGAGATTACGCCGTTATTGGTATGGGCTGTATTGTGACCAAAGATGTAGCAGACTACGCCATCGTTGCAGGTAATCCTGCTCGAGTCATTGGCGATAGACGCGACAAATAGCCTCAAGCAGAGATAACGCAAGGATAAATCGATAAAAATGACGTTATTTCAACTTAGCTATCTCAAACTTGGCATTTAAGCATCACAAAGCCTGCTTTTGAGTCGAATTAGCAGGTGACATCATTAATGCAGGTGCTAAAATGACGCTAATTCATAGCAACTATTTTGGACATTGGTAATGCGAGTTAGTAAGTACCTGCTTTCAACACAAAAAGAAACTCCTGCAAATGCAGAGGTGATTAGTCATCAGTTAATGTTACGTGCCGGTATGATCCGTCGCAATGCTTCAGGTCTCTACAGCTGGTTACCGTCAGGTTTACGTGTATTACGTAAAGTTGAAGCCATTGTTCGTGAAGAAATGAACAAAACAGGCGCTATCGAAATATTAATGCCATTAGTACAACCAGCTGATCTATGGGTTGAAACAGGCCGTTGGGATAAGTTTGGTCCTGAATTATTGCGTTTTCAAGACCGCAACAATCGTGATTTTGTATTGGGACCTACCCATGAAGAAGTGATCACCGATTTAGTCCGTAAAGAATTAAGTTCTTACAAGCAATTGCCGCTAACACTTTACCAAGTACAAACCAAATTCCGTGACGAAGTACGTCCACGTTTTGGTGTCATGCGCGCACGTGAATTCTTGATGAAAGATGCCTATTCTTTCCATTTAGATCAACAAACCATGGACAGCACTTACCATGCAATGCACACCGCATACAGCAATATTCTGACTCGTATGGGCTTATCATTCCGCCCAGTACTTGCAGACACTGGCTCTATTGGCGGTAGCATGTCGCATGAATTCCATGTACTGGCTAACAGCGGTGAAGATTTAATCGCTTATTCAACAGGTAGCGACTATGCCGCTAACATTGAAAAAGCTGAGGCAGCAATGCCAGCCGGCACACGTGCAGAGCCAACTCAAACAATGACGTTAGTGGATACACCTAACGCCAAAACAATTGCAGAATTAGTTGAACAATTTGATGTCGTTATCACTCAAACGGTTAAAACCTTAATCGTTAAAGGTGCAACGGAAGAAGCACCATTGGTAGCATTAGTTATTCGAGGCGATCATGAGCTTAACGAAATCAAAGCCGACAAGCTTGAATTAGTCGCTTCACCCTTTGAGTTTGCTTCAGAAGCGGAAATCCGCGCAGCCGTTGGCGCAGGGCCAGGCTCTATCGGGCCTGTAGGCTTAACGATGCCAATTATTATTGACCATAGTGTCACTGTAATGAGCGATTTTGCTGCCGGTGCTAACGTTGAAGATAAGCATTATTTTGGCATTAACTGGGAACGTGATTTACCTTTAATCACTTCAGCGGACATTCGTAATGTTGTTGAAGGTGAGTCAACGCCGGATGGCCTAGGCACCTATGCCATGGCTCGTGGTATTGAAGTGGGACATATCTTTCAACTTGGTACTAGCTATTCTAAAGCCATGAATGCCACTGTGTTAGATGAAAATGGTAAAGCACAAGTTCTATTGATGGGTTGTTATGGTGTCGGTGTAAGCCGTATTGTGGCGGCTGCCATTGAGCAAAATAACGATGACCGCGGCATTATTTGGCCAGAAGCTATCGCACCGTTTACGGTAGGTATTTTGCCAATGAACATGCATAAGTCACATCGTGTGGCCGACATTGCCGAAAAACTTTACCAAGACTTAGCTGATGCGGGTGTTGAAGTATTAATGGATGATCGTAAAGAGCGTCCAGGTGTTATGTTTGCCGACATGGAACTGATTGGCCTACCGCATGTTGTGGTGATTGGCGATCGCAATATCGATGCTGGGGTGTTTGAGTATAAAAACCGTCGCACAGGTGAGAAACAAGACATTCCATTTGATGAGATTGTGGCTTTCTTGACAAACGCAGCAAAAGGCTAGTTATTGATATAGCATGGAAAAAACGCACTTCGAGTGCGTTTTTTTATGATTAAATTCTCTTTAATCGAGATCTTTAATATAAATATCGACTTCAAAACCTTGATTAAGTTCTGAAACAATCTCAATCCTACCAGCCAATTTTTGTGTTACTAGGTTATGCACAATAGACATGCCTAAACCAGTACCGCCGACATTTCGTGCAGTGGTAAAGAATGGCTCAAAAATTTTACTTTTAACGTCTTTACTCAACCCTTTACCATTATCTTTATAGAACATTTTTATTTCATCGCCACACATCTCTGCGCCTAAGAGAATGCGTTTCTTGCCTGGAAATCCCTCAGGAAAAGCATGTCTAAAACAATTGGAGACTAAATTAGTAAAAATCTGCGCGATGGCACCAGGATAAGAATTAACAAACAGCTGTTGTTCTAATTGAATATTCAGCTCAATGCCTTGCTTACGAGTGAGTGGTCGTAATGGCGATGAAATCTGTTCTAAATACTCGGTTAAGTTAATATTTTCTTTCTCTATAACAAGTTGATCTGCCGCCGTGCGCTTAAAGTTATGTACCAATTCAGCGGCTCGCGACAAATTGCGTTCGACAAGATTAAGGCCGTCGGTCAGTGTGTCCATGAAATCAACAAACTTTTGTTCATCAAGATCTCCTGCCCCATAATACTTTTTGAGTTTATTGAGCTCATCAATACAATGACTGGTGGAGGTGACCGAAATACCTAGTGGGGTATTCACTTCATGCGCAACACCCGCAACGAGATTCCCCAATGCGGCTAATTTCTCATTTTCTATCAAGCTCGCTTGAGTTATCTGCAAGTTTTTGATGGCTCTTTTGAGTTCTGCTGTTCTTTTCTCAACTTGTGTTTCTAAAGCACTATTAATCGATTCAAGTTCAATTTGATAAGCTTTGACTTTTTTAGCATTGACTGCACGGCCATACAAATCGGCTAACGAACTCACGAATGCTTGTTCATCATAGGTCCAGTGCCTAATCTCACCTTTATGCTCACAACAAATAATCCCGATCATCTTACCCGCATGCCTAATAGGGCTGTCCAACATTGCGGTAATTGCGTTAGGGCGCAAATAGATATCAGCGAATTCGTATGTGGCTGGATCGGTCAAAGCATCACTGGCAGCAATAATTCTCTCTGTATCAAGAGCCTTAAAGTAACTGGGGAACTGGGATCGGGTTAAGGTAATATTATGTTGTTTGGTGTCATTATCGATTAATAAAAAACAATCAATTGACTGATTATCGTCAGTTAATAACCAAATACCGGCTCGACCTATATTCAGCCCACGACATACTGATTTAATAATCAAGGTTGACGCAAAATCTAAATCGCCCAAATCAATCAACTCAGACTGGCTGACTTCTAGCAATACCCGCTCACATATTGGATTCATATTAAATAGCTTAATCTGTTGGTATCAGTTATTAATCCGGCATTTCCTGTTGAATCTTCACAAACTGATTCAGTAATGCCAAACTTGCAGTGCACATAAGTGGATCAAATTGATTACCAGACTGCTCAATTAAATAATCTCTTACCTTTTCAGCGGGCCACGCCTCTTTATAACTACGTTTAGAAAGTAAGGCATCAATGACATCAACGATAGCCATGATTCGACCTTCAATAGGTATCTCATTACCCACTAAGCCACGAGGGTAGCCCTTACCATCCCAGCGTTCATGGTGGGTGTAGGCTATTCTCGCACCCATTTTGGCAATAATACGGTTTGATGCAGCAAGCAAGGCATAACCCTTTTCTGCATGAGTTTTCATTATTTCCCATTCGTCAGGAGTCAATTTAGCGGGTTTATGGAGAATACTCTCAGGAATACCGATTTTACCCACATCATGCAACGGAGCTGCATAACGAATTGTTTCAACAAAATCATCACTCATGCCAACATATTGAGCTAACATTTCGCTCATAACAGCGACACGCCTTACATGGGCACCGGTTTCTTTACTGCGCTGCTCAATGGCATCACCAATAATAAGGATTAGCTCACGTTGGGTTTGTTGGACATTTTCTTTGCTAGAAAGGTTTTCAAAAGTCAGGCTGACATTGGCGGCAAATAATTCTAGTATTCTGACTTGCAAAGGGGTTAATTCGGTATCATGTTGCAGATATAAGATACTCGTGACATCTAGGCCAAATTTATAAAATCCCACATAAATATTGTCATGAATAACCGACTTACCTAAGGTGATGGCTTCAATAATATACTCTTTAACTTCACCGGGCAGTGATTCGACATTATCTATCTCACGATAACTGACCAGACTGCCTGTTGCCGCAAGTAAATTCATCTGAGTATCTTGATACAAGTCTTCGCGAAAACTGGTCAGGTATAGCGCTGAATTACTTAAATTAAGCAATTGCAATGTCTGCTCGAGAACCGCGCTGCCGAAATTATGCAGGGTATGGCTTAACAAGACAGATGAAGAAGCTTGAATAACTTTCTCCATCCCTCGCTGACTTTGTTCAATCGTTTTAATATCTCGATATGAGCGTAACGATGTATAAACACATGATTTAAGCTTAGTCGAAGTTAACTCAGTTTTAGCCTTGTAGTCATTGATGTCAAACTCTCTAATGACCCTTTCTTCTGGTGCACAACCTGGCTGCCCCGTTCGAAGAATAATCCGCGTGCTGTGGTTGTTTAACTCATTACGGATACGCTCAACTAAATCAAGCCCCGCATGGTCATTTTCCATCACCACATCGATAAATGCGAGTGCGATATCAGGCTCATCACGTAGTAGAGCAAAGCCCTCTTTAGCAGTAAAGCTGGAGTAGAAAGCGAGCTTTTTACCGTCAAATTCGAAATGACCCAAGGCAAACTTAGTCACATCATGGATGCCAATTTCATCATCGATAATAGCAATTTTCCAAGGCGAAAGTCTGATAGCCTTATTGATTGAATCGTTATCAACCGATACTTCTGATTTTGTCTTAAACAGTGCCACATGCCATCCTTAAAATTGAATTACCAATTGAATACTAGCTAAAAATCAACGAGTGGCCATTTTTAAAATCAACATCTTAGACCATAAAAACATCATCAATCATGACATGTAGCTAACATTAATAATACATATACGAGCAAAAAAACACCTTAGATCTTATCTAGTATTAATCTGGATATTTTTTTATGCAATAAATACTCATCGTTATGTCTTATGGCGAATGTTTTAAGCAGATTAAAGTATAGACAATAAATAGCATAGTCGACTTATTGACAACTGGTATATAACATTAAAACCACTCATACTAGAAATTCGTCCATCAAAAAGATTAAGGGATAAAGCTTGTCAATATCAACAGCATTGGTATTAGGTGGTGGTGGTGCTAGAGCGGCATATCAAATAGGGGTATTAAAAGCCCTAGTACAGTTTTATCCCCGCAACCATCATGTTCCATTTGATATAATTTGCGGTACATCCGCTGGAGCCATTAATGCAACGTCCCTGGCCACCCACGCATCTTGCTTCCATTTAGGCATAAAAAAACTGGATTGGGTGTGGCGCCATTTTGAAACCCATCAGGTTTATCGGGCATCGATTGCGCAAGTGTTGAGGCATTTGGGAAAAATGGCAATTAAAGGCCTCCAAGACGATAAAGTAAACCCGGATGCTGGCAGCCTACTCGATAATCAGCCATTACGACATTTGTTGAATAAACTGATTGATTTTAAAAGAATTGATCGCAATATCTGTAATAAAGCACTCAAAGCTGTCAGTATCGATTGCTCGTGCTACAACAATTCACGATCATATAGCTTCTATCAAGGTAATGATCACATTGACGATTGGCAACGTGCTAGACGCGTTGGTATCCGAAGTTTATTGCACACTGAACACCTGCTAGCAAGCTCTGCAATCCCAATGGTATTTCCATCAATTAAACTTAATCAGGCCTATTATGGTGATGGTTCTGTCCATCAATTATCGCCATTATCAAGTCCGATCCACCTTGGTGCGAGTAAAATATTTGTGATTAATTTAGACAGTCCTCACAAACACTTCCCCATCGAATTTGAATATCATCCAAAAACGGCAACCATTGCTGGTCATTTATTAGATACGATTTTCTCGGACACCTTAAACAGTGACTTAGAACGTTTACAGCGGGTCAATAACACCTTATCAATGATATCCGCCACAGATCGTGAGACATTAAACTTACGCCATATTGATACCTTAGTGATTAAACCAAGCCAAGATTTAAGTCGCATTGCAGAGCGATTTTATGATGACATGCCGTTTGCCATCAAAACGTTATTAAAATTTTTCGGCATTAATCGACAATCAGATTCAAGTATTGTGTCATACCTGTTATTCGAAAAAACCTATACTAGTACCTTGATAGACTTAGGCTATCAGGATGCAATGGACAGAATTGACGAGATAAAACAATTTTTTGACATCAAAACATAAATTTAACGTTAGGGCTCAAAATTTATGATATATCTATAGATAAGCTAACCACATCGGTCGATGTTAAAACGAGAAGTATACTCTGTGCACCACTGCTAAAATGGGTCTTGAGATACCGATTGAACATAAATTAAATCGTGAATATTGCAATATTCATGATGGTAAATAGTACTCTTGTAGATGGCATATTTTTAACTTAACAAGAATCACCCCAGAACTGCCGAGCGTCATATACACGACAATTTTGTATCTAAAAGGATTTTAGATGAAAAATGTATGGTTGATATTCATACTAATAATACTTGGCTGCGGCCAACAAGACACTTCTAATATTGATACCACAACAAGCAGTAAAACAGACTTGCAATGGCAAGGTGTATACCATGGAATATTTCCATGCCCAAGCTGTGATGGTATGGACACCACACTAGAACTTATCAAACCAAACAAATACACCATCTATACTGTCCGTTTAGGCACTGATAACATTCCCTTTCAAGGAAGCGGTACCTTTAAATGGGATAAAACCGGTAATATTATTATCTTAGACCGTGGTCATATTTACCGTGTTTATTCAGATCACTTATACCTATTAGATGTTAAATCCCGGCGGATTAAAGGAGCTGATGCACAGCGATATAGAGTTAATAAAATTCAAGCATTAGATCAGCAAACAACAACCACAGAATAATTTCATAACGCTTGTGATACTCAGAGTGATTAGGCTTAATTTGGCATTCAATAATGATTGACGCTGTTGCGCACAATCTATGAAAACAGTGTTCACAAAAACAATGATCTGCTATTTACTATTGGCGCAATGCACTTACATGCTCTTGATAAGCGTTTACCCAAGCAATAACAACAGCAGCATCAGTAATAAGCTTTTTTGCATCGGCTGATTGACTCTCGCCTATAACATCAAAACAATGTGTATTAATCATCACAAGACCTCCATTTAGCGCGCTAGACAGCCATGTATCACTGATCATTGCTATAGCAAAACCTTGGTAACTGTAATTAACACTTTGTCTGCATGAACTCGTACAAAGAAAAGATGATTTATTTTTAGCAAAGATTCAATTGTCATCTCAATGTCATTTTCACGTGCAATAATTTTTACCATCAAGGATGAAATATTTCGCTTTAGCTTATTATTAACTTTAGGTAAAAAGAGGCTGTACCAACAGAGGTACAGTTATCTGGAATGTTGAAAATGTCACACTCATTTGAATTTGATGAAGATGATGCGCCATGGGGCGATAACATCAAGGGAAAACCGAAGTCGAAAAAAGTAAAACAGCGCCGCCGAGATACTAAACGACGTTACTTTGACGATAATGCTGAAACGGAGTTTGCACCTGCTAAGTGGAAGTAATTTATCAGGATTTTCTCATCAAGTTTAAAAAGCAAGTTGCCTGAAACTTGCTTTTTTATTGGCTAAAAAAAATGGCCTTGAGCAATTCAAGACCATTTAGACAAACTAATTTATTGTGGATGTTCATGCTGTAAAACGTGAGCAATCAGTGATTAGAGTATTTCTGTTACAGGTACAGTATGGTCGCTAATCCCAAGAAGGTAAAAAAACCTACTACGTCGGTCACAGTGGTAAGAATAACCGATCCCGATAAAGCCGCATCTTGATTAAAACGCTGTAAAATCATCGGTACCATCACCCCGGCAATAGCAGCAACCGCCATATTGATTAAAATTGCACAAGCAATAACAATACCCATGATCGTATCGTCAAACCACCAACCCGCAATGATACCAATGACAATTGACCATAGCATGCCATTAAGCGCACCGATCCCTAGCTCATTTTTCATCAACGACATGACGTTACCAGCTGAAATTTGACCCATTGCCATACCACGGATCATCAGCGTTAATGATTGGCTCCCCGCAATCCCCCCCATTGATGCCACAATAGGCATCAATACCGCTAATGCAACAACCTGCGACAATACATTCTCAAATAAACCAATGGTAGCAGAAGCTAAAAATGCGGTAAGTAAGTTAATCCCTAGCCACACGGCACGACGTTTGGCACCAATGACAATTGGAGCAAATAAATCGTCGTGTTCATCCATACCTGCGGTTGCCATTAGTTGTGCTTCATAATGTTCACGCACTAAGGCTGTCGCTGTTCGTAATGTCATGCGGCCAATCAATATACCGTCTTCATCAACAACCGGTAATTCAAGCTCACGACTATGCTCAATCGCTTCGGCGGCTTCAATTAAAGATGAATCGGCGGAGATAACTCGGCTGTCATCCCATTTTAAGACGTGCAGTTGAGTGTCAAGATCTGCCGTTCTGAATACGTCATAACGCCGCACTGTTCCTAAATATTTATCGTTACTATCGACCAAAAATAGGTGGTCATTACAATCTAAATCGATTCGACGAAAAAAACGTTGTCCTTGTGCGACGGTAGAATTAAGACTTAATGCCAGCATCTGGTGATCAGCATAACGACCGATTTCATTTTCAGAATATTGATCATACAGTTCGAAGTGCTTACGCTGACGCTCGCCCATCTGAGCCAATGCACGATCAGTAATATTGTCAGGTAACGAATCACTCCACTCAATAAGATCTTCAGGACTTAATTGAGAAAAGAGTAAGTCTAATTCCTCGTCGGGCATTTTCTTTACAATGCCTAAACGAGGATCGGCGCGCATTAAGTTTAAAACGTCGACACGTTCTTCAACATCAACTTGCTGCCAGCGTTCATAACGCTCATCCAGTGGTAACGATTCGAGTAATAGAGCAATGGTGCCCGGCTCGGCTTCAGTTAAGATCTCACTGAACATTTCAGCCTGCTCATCACCTTCTGCTTCAGTTAACAAATGTACCACTTGGCTGACATCTGCTTGTGGTTGCGAACTGGTGTCGATTTCATCTTCAGAGTTAAGTTCGTTCTTTACATCATTCATAAGCCCGTCCTTAATTCTTAGTAGTAAAATATGCGCAAACTATATTGAAATTAGTATTGATAAGCAAACAGATAAATTAAATTGCCCACAACTTAATTGCCAACTAATCATGTTTATAATATAGTCTATCTTTCATATAAAGGAGCATCAGATGACGGCAGCAATTTATTCTATTAGCGTAAAAGATATTCAAGGCAAAGACCTTGTCATGGAGCAGTTTAAAGATAAGGTCTTGCTTATTGTTAACACGGCAAGTAAATGTGGATTTACTACGCAATACAAAGCACTTGAGGATTTATATCAGCAATATAAAGATAGAGGTTTAGTTATCTTAGGCTTTCCTTGTAATCAATTTGGTAAACAAGAACAAGGTAACGAAGATGAGATCAGCCAATTTTGCCAACTAAATTTTGGCGTAACATTTCCACTGTTTAGCAAAATTGAAGTTAATGGTAATAACAGTCATCCTTTGTACCAACATCTTAAAAAGTCTGCCAAAGGTCTTTTAGGGAGTGAATCTATTAAATGGAACTTCACTAAGTTTTTAGTTGATAAACAAGGAAATATCCTTGAGCGCTATGCGCCAACCACTAAGCCAGAAGAGCTTACTACTATTATTGAAAAGCTTCTCAGTTAATCAGCACCACAGATGCTCGAATATTATCATTGCGTGTGCAATAAGTGTTTACGCTAGGCGATTAATATCATATTAATCGCCTTACTGTTACCAAGAAGACAGAAATAAATTGACGCGTTAGATCCCTTTGCAATGTTTAAATTTAACCATCAAATTTAAATCTCAAAAACAGCAAAAATAATACAAACCTAAGCTACTGATAGTTATAAAATATAAAATTTATATCTTTATTTCGATAAAAAATTGTATTTAGATTGAACTTTTTAACCATCAGGTACTCAAACTTAGTAACAGTGATATTCACTTTTGTTCATCATCTCCCTGGGACTTCTAGCGCGGTCCCCTTGATCGCTAAGTCGATCGATAGGCAATCATTTGATTGCCTTTTTTTATGTTTGTTAAACACATCATTCACTCTGGATTACATGACCTCATTATCCTGATATAAGCTTATTTGCCGCTAATCTTAGTTACCGGCTTTGCGCGGTAAACGTTAACGAAATCTTACTCAGCAATTATTTTTAAATTTTTTTGTCATTGAGTGAACTTTTACCAATCCCCCTAGTCAGAATATATGTAACCAGTAAGGAGACAAACTCGTTAAACCGTTCTCCAATGTTTAGTTTGTATTTACTTGTTACAACAGCTTTATGTGTATTGTTCATCATCATCCCTATTTGGCGAGTATTAACACGCTAGCGCACCGTTAATCACAACCCACAAAGAACGACTTAGGCAACCATATTGGTTGCCATTTTTTTAGCTTATATTTGCCAATAATCTTTATCTGTTGGCATCACATCGACTCCTTCCTGAGCATACACAATAGTTTAAAAGTAGCTTATGAGACCAGACCCAGCTAAAGCGCTAAAAACCAACCTATTGATAAACTAAATAAAAAAAATCACTCATTGCATAATATAAACGCTATATACTCATGATCTTTGGCTATTATCCCCAAAGATATACGCTGAAGAGACCCAAAATATGACTCTGATAAATTAAATTCAAAAAAATCGTTTTTTCAGTGAACTTTCCTGATGACAGCCAGTCTTATTAATTGTACGGAGTAAGATATAGTTTAAGTAAGTGCAGCATAATGAGTTAGCTTCTTCATCAGCGTTAATTGATTATTGCTAAATTATTGACATCACTTATCACAAGTTTTTAGTTAGGATTATTACTGCTATACCGTTTTATGTTCATCATCATCCCTATTTAGGCAGTATTAACACGCTAGCGCACCGTTAATTACGACCTACAAAGAACGACTTAGGCAACCACATTGGTTGCCATTTTTTTGCCATTAATGTGTGAAATCCTTTTACACATGGTATTGATCATCCGCCCAAAGAATTGAGCAGCATCAATAATGCTAATAGCTCAACAATCCCAAACGAGTTAGGTTAAGTTTTGATCTCTAATGGCGCAGTTATGAGCAAAATACTGACTTCACTCCGATACAGGCTCACTCAAAAGAGATCAGCATCTGTGCAAAAGTCCATCGATAACTGAAGCGATTTATCTCACGCAAAATAAATTCAAAAAAATCATTTTTTCAGTGAACTTTCCTGATTATGCCCAGTCTTATTAATTGTACGGATAAAATGTAGTTTCAAATGATTGCCATATAATGAGTTAATCTTCATCCCCCGAGTTAATTGATTATACGGCTAAATGATTCACACGGCTTATGCCATACGCCAGTTTAGATTAAGTTATTGCAACACAGTTTATTGTTCATCATCATCCCTATTGGGAAGTATTAACACGCTAGCGCACCGTTAATAACAACCCGCAAAGCATTATTTTGGCAGCCAATATGGCTGCCATTTTTTTTATCATTTTTTGACAAAACAACGCAACAAAAAGGTTAATACTTATATTATCAGTAGTTTGTCTAGCTGTACTTGAAGAGAAGGATGATAGCCAGGGCGCGCTTTTGCATAAATATCGAGTAATTCTTGTTGGTAACCGGCTATTTGTAACTCAACAAACAAGGGTCTAACAAATTTGCCTCGACCTATACGGCATAGGTAGCCACTTAATGCAGGTAACACAGGATCAAAATGATTACGGATGGCAACTCGATACCAATCACAGGCTATTTCGGCATTCAGGCTATTTGTTAACGTAAATGTAGCGTCTAAATCTAATAATACCGCTTGGCTGACCACTAAAGGTAATTGGGTGAGGAAATACTGCCAGTGGTGAACTCGCCACCCATCGACCTGTAACTCAATTGCAGGAGTACCTTTAATAATAGCCTCAACGGCTAACTCAACTTTATCTAAACTGCTTGAGGTTGGACCGATAAACCATTGAGGTAATCCTTGTCCATACACCCACTCGTTAAGCTCTGATAACGTTAACTTATCATGATATTCCACCAACAGCGTTTGCTTGGCATAATCAATAAATGTTTCAGTGGTAATGGCGCTAAACGAAAAATAATCGACATATTGAAATAGGAACTTATCGAATGACGCTCGGCCTAATCGACTTTCAAGCTCATGCACAAACATCGATGCTTTATCGTAGGTAAAGCGATTAAATGCCAGATTAGGATCGCGACCTTGCACATTGGCAGGTAGAGTTTGACTGACTAAGGGAGTAGATCCCATTTCCTCTTGCAAACGTCCGTACTCGATAACCCATTCGAGTTCTGCCTGCTCTTCGCCATAAACCGCTTCTACAATACGATTAGTAAAATAAGTGGTAAATCCCTCATTGAGCCATAAATCTCGCCAAGTTGCATTACTGACTAAATTACCCGTCCAAGAATGAGCTAATTCGTGAGCAACAGTTGAAACAAGACTTTTATCGCCAGCAATTAATGTCGGGGTCATAAACGCTAACATGGGATTTTCCATGCCACCAAATGGAAAGCTTGGTGGCAAAATAATCATGTCAAAGCGGCCCCAAGCATAAGGACCTAATATGGACTCAGCGATTTGGATCATCGACTCGGTATCTTCAAATTCTTTGACAGCCGCAGCAAGCATGCCGGGTTCAGTATAAATACCACTTCTGGGACCCGTTGCTTGGAAGCTTAGCTCTCCAACCGCTATTGCGAGTAAATGTGTCGGGATCGGTTTATTCATGCAAAATGTAAATACACCATCATCTGGCATCTCAGGGATATTTTCGGCACTCATTACCGCACGTAAACCCTGAGGCACATTGATGGTTGCCTTAAAGGTTATTCGTGCTTTTGGGGTATCTTGCAAAGGTATCCAGCTACGCGCGTTGATGGGCTGTGATTGGCTAAATAGGTAAGGTAATTTTTTACCTAAGGTTTGTTGCGGTGTAAGCCATTGAAGCCCTTGAGCGTTTGTGGATGTACGATAATCAATCACCACCTCATCGACTTGCTCCCCAACATCTATCACCAGCTTTTGACCGAGTATGTCACTCACATCACTCATAGTATACGACAACGGATTAGCCTGACTGTCGGTGATACCTTGTATGAGTAAATCTCGGCAATCTAACACTAATGAGACTGCCGATATGGTGCACGTAAATTGCAATCGGGCAACGCCGATAAGTTGCTGTAAGTCAAAATCAACCACGAGATTAAGATCAAGATGATGCACACATAAAGCATCCGTATTGGCGCTTGAATGGTAATCGTGTTGTACGTTCCATTTTGCAGTCACAAAAAACCCTTACTTGGCAGAGAAACATCAAATCCAGTAACGATAATAGCATTAGCATCATCAAAATGTGCCGTATTGGGTCAGAGAGGAATATCGATCACAGGAAAAGCAAAATAATAAGCTATCAATTTAGACTTGATGTTTGCCATGCGACTAATGGCATAAACCTAAAACATAACGCGAAGTAAAACACATTCACAATGTATGCCTTAATGTATTTCGGGTAAAAGACGAATAAAGCGCCAGAAACCAGAAAAATCTAACTAGATAATAATGAATGCAAATCATTAAAAAATAAAACGTTTTAATCTCACATCTTATTTTGCCAATCTTATTTTTATATAAAAATGCATTTTTTTAGTATCATCGGGAACTAACTCGTAAATGATGAGTCATATTATATGAACCGAATTTGAATTACTTTTTATGTACCAAGTAGCTTCTTATTGTTCATCATCATTCTCCTATTCGATAGTTGTAAAAATCTATCAACAGCATTGCCCTTAGCAATAGCAGCAACCTCTTAGTTAGGTTGCTTTTTTTTATATTTTTTTAACGTTAAAAAACAAAAAAGGCCTCAAAGAGGCCTTTTTTAGTTTACTGAAAGTGAGTTAACTAAAGCGTAATACCGACTTTCTCTAAATCTTTTGAAATCACAGATGTTGGTAATGGAACATAACCATCTTTCTCAACAATTTGCTGACCTTGCTTAGACAATACGAAGCGTAAGAATTCACGATCCATTGGCGATAGGTCTTTATTAGGATGCTTGTTCACGTAAACATATAAGTAACGTGATAGTGGGTAAGTACCATCTGCTGCGTTGGCTGCTGATGCTTCGATAAACTTATCACCTTTCTTAGAGATAGCTACCGCTTTTACGCCCGCTGTTTTATAACCAATACCAGAGTAACCAATGGCATTAAGTGACTGAGAAACAGACTGAACTACAGAAGCAGAACCTGGTTGCTCGTTCACGTTTGCACGGAAGTCACCTTTACATAATGCTTTTTCTTTAAAGTAACCGTAAGTACCAGATACTGAGTTACGACCGTAAAGCTGAACGTCTTTAGCTGCCCAGTTGCCGTCTAAACCAGCATCGCCCCAACGGTTGATTTCTTTACCGCCACACTTGTGTGTAGAAGAGAAGATAGCATCAATTTGTTCAATGCTTAAACCTGTAATTGGGTTATCTTTGTGTACGAATACAGCTAAAGCATCGATAGCAACACGAACCGCTGTTGGCTTATAACCGAAATGCTTTTCAAATGCTTCAACTTCGTTAGGCTTCATTTTGCGGCTCATAGGACCGAATTGAGAAGTACCTTCAGTTAATGCTGGTGGCGCAGTTGAAGAACCCGCTGCTTGGATTTGGATATTAACGTTTGGATAGATGTGTTTAAACTCTTCAGCCCATAACGTCATCATGTTTGCTAATGTATCAGAGCCAACAGAAGACAAGTTACCAGAAACACCACTTGTTTTTTCATATGATGGTAAAGTTGGATCTATAGCAGCCATAGATGCTGCTGAGAATACGCCAGCGGCTGTAAGAGTAATTGCGCCGACAAGTTTTTTCAGTTTCATTGTAATGCTCCAGAATTAAGCGTACTAAGTTTTTAAAACGTAGTCAGTATCGACCTCATTGATGACAAGTCTATGACGTTGATGTGACAGTTAGATGACACAAGGTTCAAAAGTATTACATGAACAAAAACAAAAAATAAATAATTTAATATCAAACACTTAAAAACAATGCGAATATAAATTTGCCTGTGAAATAATAAACAATAGCCAATTCCAGCTTAACTAAATTAACTACTTGTCACAATAATGCTGACAAGACAAGCTTATGACACAAAATTACCCCGCATAAGTTTATCTCACTTAAGAAGTGTATAACGGCCTAAACTCACCGAAGAAGGCAAACGCTGAGTCGATTGATACACTTTAGCGAGCTTAAAATGATAAATTAAGCCTTAATCACTTACTGGCAAGGTTTATAACCTATATGTCACAGTATCATGACGGGTATTCTTGTTGTCGGTTGTTAGCGATTGTTATCCCTTGTTGTTAGCGCTTAATGATAGCTAATGCCACACAGACAGCTAACATGTTTGATAATGCAAAGATAAACTAGATAGATATATGTGTTCAGCTTACGAGAGTCAACTTGTTCAAGCCTACTTGGTAAGCGGTCTTTCGCAACACAAGTGTGCCTGAGTCATATCAGTCAATCTCAACTAAGATTAGCCAAAATTAAGTCATAAAAAAACAGCATAAATGCTGTTTTTTTATTAATGACTGCAACTATTGCCGCACTAACAAATGAGATGGAATGATAAAACTGAAGATACTGCCTTTGCCATACTCGCTGGTAACGTTAAGCTCGGTGTGATGATGGTTTAAAGCGTGCTTTGCAATAGCTAACCCCAAGCCTGTGCCACCGGTTTTACTCGAGCGAGCATTATCGACCCGATAAAAGCGTTCAGTTAAGCGATTAATATGTTGCGGCGCGATGCCAACACCGGAATCTTTAACCGAAAAAAGTGCGCCAGTTGCCACACTTCGCCACGATACCGCAATCGTCCCCCCAGGAGAGGTGTAGCGAATTGCATTTGAGATTAAATTTGAGCAAGCACTGCGTAATTGCAACTCATTACCATGAGTATTCAACCCAGCTTCACAATTAAACACTAAGGTATATTCGGTACCAGCAAGAGCTTTAGCTTCTTCTTTAAGAATATCCATCATCAACGTCATATTGACGATTTTCGATAAATCGAGATCGACAGCATCTTCAATACGTGACAATGCCAACAACTGCTCAACCATCGACTGCATTCGAGTTGTTTGTTGTTGCATTAGTGATAATGGTTTTTGGTTAGGTGAATTTGCATCCTCCATGCTTTGCATGATTTCTAAATAACCTTGCAATACCGTTAATGGCGTTTTCAATTCATGGGACACGTTAGCCACAAAATCTTTACGCATGCCTTCTAATTGATGTATTCGGGTAACGTCTCGAGCGATTAGCAGCAACTGACGATCACCATAGCTCATGACTCGAATCTCAAGTAAACGCTTATCTGAGACAGGAGACGGAATTTCTAATGGTTCGTTATATTGGGCATCTTTTAAATAAACTGAAAAATCAGGATGGCGGATTAGGTTATCTATTCTCTGGCCATTATCTTGAGGCCAAACAAATCCTAAGATTAGCTGAGCCAATTTGTTGCACCATAAAATATTATGCTCGGCATCCAGAACAACGGCAGCATCAGGTAATGCTTCAGCTCCTTGGCGAAAGCGGCCCAATAAGGTAGCAAGTTGACCTACACGACGACGATTTTTTCCTTGTAAACGATAAAGACCATTAAACACCCCTTCCCAACTTCCTCTACCTTGAGGAGGTGTAAGCTTTTTATCTTTCCATAGCCAGAAATTTAACCGAGCGATTTGGCGATAGTGCCACACGAGCAATACAATTGTCCCCGTAAGCATAACGCCGACAACATGGTCAAATAAAGCCCCGACCAGCATAAATAGAACAAGCAACATCGCTAAGCGAAAAAATAAGCGATATCCAGAATACGAGATAAACATAGGCTACCTAAATTCGAAAGTAACGCCGCCAACACATTCAGTGCCGTTACTGATTATTAGGGCTAACAACGAAGCACAAGATAGCCTAAAAAGGCTATTATGGCTAGACAGCAAAAAAAGCGTTTCTAAAAGCTCTGTCTAGCATGACAAAACTTTTAGCGCTGCCAATACGAATTACATTCTGGTTGAAAATCGGTAACCTGCACCGCGAACAGTTTGGATCAATTTATCGTGTCCACCCTCTTCGACCGCTTTTCGTAAGCGTCTGATGTGAACATCGACAGTGCGATCTTCAACATACACGTTGGTGCCCCACACGTTATCTAGTAACTGCTCTCTGCTGTAAACTCGCTCTGGATGGGTCATAAAGAAATGCAATAAACGAAACTCAGTCGGCCCCATATCGAGCACAGCATCACCGACAGTCACCCTATGACTGACAGGATCAAGTTGCAGTCCTTGCACATCAATAGTCTCTTCTAACCGAGTTGGTGCACTTCTACGCAAAACGGCTTTAATGCGAGCGACGAGTTCTTTAGGTGAAAAAGGTTTAGTTATATAGTCATCAGCGCCGACTTCAAGGCCTTTGACTTTATCTTCCTCTTCTCCACGTGCTGTCAGCATAATAATTGGGATCTGACGAGTAAATTCATCTTGCTTTAAACGTTTAGCTAATTGAATGCCACTGCCACCAGGGAACATCCAGTCTAATAAAATTAAATCTGGGTATGGCTCTTTAAGCAACTCAATCGCCGAATCAAAATCTTCAGCAGCAGCTGTCGTAAAACCATGTTGATCCATCACAAATGTCAGCATCTCACGGATTGCTGATTCATCTTCTACTATTAAAATCCTAGCTGTCATATTGGGTTTCTACGTTAATTTGCCACGGGACTATTATTGGACATTTTTGTTACAGATTTATGATATAACGCTTGATTCTGGCATTAAATACGCCATTTTGTCATAAAAAATTCATTACTGTTATTTAGATATAACAAAAAAGGGCTTAAAGCCCTAATGCCGTTCACTTAAGGTGAGCGGCATTTTTTCTTTTTGCTACAGGATACTTA
>NZ_JBGOOV010000031.1:0-62979 GCF_041439795.1 Shewanella sp. 5S214 | reverse complement strand
CCCGCGACCCCCGGCGTGACAGGCCGGTATTCTAACCAACTGAACTACCGCTCCACACAAGTGCGATGAATAATAAAGTTGTGATAATTAATCGTCAACTGTTTTTTAATTGTTTTAGCTCAATTAGTCAAAATTTGCTCAATTGCGCATTTTGTGACTAAAAAACACTCAAAATATTAGTTTTTATCATCAGGCATAGTCAGGTCAATATCGTCTAAATCAACACTTTCAAGCAGACCCTCTTGGGAATTTTGATTACTTTCAGGATTTTGCTTTAGCCTTTCTTCTGCTGCAGCCATCGCTTTGGCAAGAGTCTGCTTTTTACGCCATATCACTAAGCCCACAACACCGAACAAAAACAGTATTCCGTTGATGGTAATAATCCAGAACATTGCATTATCTTTAGCCTCTTGCTCTTCAAATTCAGCTTGAATAGCCGCTTTTTCAGCCAGTTCTTCAACCGATGGAGCCGGAGCTGGAGGCTCAATCAAATTAAAAAACATTTCAGGTAAATTCAGGACAATTTCACGACCATCGACAGTCGTGGAGAACGCATGCCCTTGAACACGATAACTGCCATATTCGGTCACTTTAGGTAAAAAGAGAATTTGATTTGCACTGGTCACGGTTTGAACGGTTAAAGGCAGCGATAAACCGGCAGGACCAACTAACTCAAATTCAAAATGTGTTTGTGCCAGTATCACCACTGATTCATCAACCGCTAATTGGATCTGCCATATCTCTTTTAATGGGTCGCTATTAGGCACCATTTTAACCTGTATTGGTTGTGCTGAAAGCTCAAAAGGCATTGTATATTCGCGCTCAAACACATTATTTCGCGCAGTGACATTAAGCACATAATGACCCGCGGGTTGTTGCAAATTTTGGCTGCCAGTAAAGATGCCATCGTCTGGAACTTCATCAAACAATTCACCATTGTCTTTATATTCGCCAACAATAACAGTACCAGTAGCAAAATTATCGTCAGTAGCAAGGTGTTGACTGGTAAAACGAGCGGTCCATTCCACCATATAGTCTAAACCCGGCATTCTCATGGTTAAATCATCACCTAACAGCCTTGCCGTCACCTTCAAGCGTTCGCCCTGATAAAGAGGCTGAGGCAAAGGTTCCACTGCAATATCTAGTGCAGAAATTTTTTGAATGGTCGATCCTTCCACCACACTGCCTAATAACTGCCAAGGACCAGGCATCGGCTTCTCAATATAAATCATGTCGGCAGCAATACCGTCGACCCACTTGACGGTTTGTGGATGACGATTTGAATACCATTTACTGCCATCGGGTAAAATCACCACAACGGGGGCTGAACCATAGCTCCGTTGGATCACTAATGTGAGATGATCAACCATATGATCAATGCGAAAACGATTTTTTAATTCTGCAGCTTGCGATGCAGCTACCACTGAAGCTTGGGCAGTAGATTGCCAAACCAAGATGATACTTAGCAAAAATAAATAAGAAATCGCTAGATAACCGGCACGAATGGCACTCATAAAAGTTGGTTTACCCTCTCCAGAGACATTTACCTGACTTCTCAATGAGATCAAGTCGTTGTTCGTGTAATAGTAATTCATCGGCTGACGCGCCAACGACTTTAAGATTAAACGCTGCAGGATCGATATTTTTTATCCCGCCGCCCTCTTGACCCGCTTTTTCATTAGACAAATTAAACTTAATTTGTCCACCGGTCATGATTAAATAAACATCAGCGAGAATTTCAGCATCAAGTAACGCCCCATGATAGGTGCGACGTCCATTGTCGATGCCATAACGTCGACACAGTGCATCTAGGTTATTTTTTTGGCCAGGATGTAACCTTTTGGCAATGGCTAAACTGTCTAAAATACTGCAAATATCTTTGGTTTTGGGACCAACTGGATTGAGTTTGGAAAACTCATGATCCATAAAGCTAACATCGAAGTTAGCGTTATGAGCGACAATTTCAGCACCATCAATAAAATCAATAAAATCTTTGGCGATTTGGTGAAATCGTGGCTCATTGGCAACACGATCATTGGTAATGCCATGCACTTGAATTGCTTCTTCATCGATGGCTTGACCAGGATTAATATATTGATGATAAGTCCTGCCGGTTAAACGGCGATTAATCACCTCAACACAACCAATTTCAATTATGCGATGTCCCACATAAATAGGGCCACCAGCTTGGTTCATACCTGTGGTTTCGGTATCGAGAATAACTTGACGACTTGCACTAGAAATAATGTTCATATTTTTTACTCATTCAGCCCTCGCCTTTGTATAAATTGAGTATACTGGCGCGAATATTTAGCTATGGTAACAACTTGATGGCCGAACTCAAACAGCTGTATATCTTTACTGATGGTTCTTGCTTAGGAAACCCAGGGCCGGGTGGTTATGGCGTGGTAATGAAATATAAACATCAGCAGCACGAAATGGCTGACGGATTTTCATTAACGACCAATAATCGGATGGAGCTTTTGGCTCCAATTATCGCATTAGAAGCCTTACATGAGCCCTGTAATATCATTTTAACCAGCGACAGTCAGTACATGCGCCAGGGTATTATGACGTGGATCCATAGCTGGAAAAAAAAGGGCTGGATAACTTCAACTAAGCAACCAGTTAAAAATGTAGATTTATGGAAACGTTTAGACGCAGTAAGTCAATTACACAAAATTGACTGGCGCTGGGTAAAAGGCCATGCGGGCCATATTGAAAATGAACGTTGTGACGTGTTAGCCCGAAAAGCCGCAGAAGCTAAACCTCAACAAACTGATATTGGATATCAGCCCGAATAAGAGTCAAGCTCATTATTTGCATATACTTAGGAATTTTTGGGCTTTATCAACGCTTTTTCAACAACTTGGGTATTTGTTAATCCTGAACGACCTGCCGTTGGCGCCGGCGACCAGGTAGGCGCTTTTATTTTGGATTTATCTTTAATGGGTGTTAGCGGAGTGGTCATTTTTCGAGCCACGATTAAATAGACACTGCCCGTGCTAGGTAACCAGTTAGCAATACTTTTTTGCCACAATGGAGTTTGCGGGCTTTTTTTAGCTTGATGGCCACGGTTATCCGCACCTTGTCCTAACAACGAATGATACATTAAACGCTCATCCGCTAAGACTTGATAGCCCAATAACCCAAGCCAATCTTTCACTCTAGATGGCATAAAAAACTGCCCACTCCAAGGCAATTGAGTTTGATACTTTGGCAAAATCTTACCAATAAAAGCAGGACTGACAGGGTTAAAACCGACAATGAATATATAACCACTGCTAATGAGAACCCGGTCAAACTCACGTAAAATTTGATAGGGATCTGACTCGAACTCGAGTAAAAAACAACTTAATACTGTGTCAATAGCACTTTGCTGTATGGGTAAATGGTGTGGGTCAGCCTGAATACTGGCATTTGTAGCGTCATAAACAGAAAAATGCCGAGTAATACTGCAAGATAAACTATTTACCTGACCACTTAACGCCCCAACCTTGAGTAAATGATAACCAAATATACGGGGCCACCAAGGAGCCAATTTAGCTTCTATCTCGGTTTGCAATAACTCACCAAAAGGTAAATCTTGCCAAATAAGGGGTTTTAACATGAAGCCCGCCAAGGTTTATTGTGCAAAAATGCTGTATTGATTAGATTCAATCTACCATAAGGTATTTAATTTTCAGCTAAGCATAATTGAAACTTCGATCTGTCTTTACTTGAAGTTATTAAACGATATCCGTTACCCTAACAGATAGTCAATCATCACTCGAGTCAGATTATGCTTAACGTTCATACCATTGCAGCTTTTAATGACAACTACATTTGGTTAATCCATCAAACAAACAGCCTTAATGCTTATGTGGTTGATCCAGGTTGTGGTCAAACTGTTATCGATTATTTAGCCACTACCGATCTAAACCTCATTGGCATATTGATTACTCATCATCATAGTGATCACACTGGCGGTATCGAAAAACTGCAACAACACTTCAATGATAACTTGACTGTTTATGGACCCAGTAACGAGCGCATTGATGGATTAACCCAGCCGTTGACCCTAGAGACAACGATGAGTATCGAAATTCCACATTTAGGACTAACTCAAGTCATGGCCGTTCCAGGGCATACTTTAGGTCACATTGCTTATTATATTGACGATAAATTATTTTGTGGCGACACCCTATTCAGTGGCGGGTGTGGACGTTTATTCGAAGGAACGCCTGAGCAAATGTTGCATTCGTTAACTATGTTAGCCAATTTACCTGATAAAACTCTGGTTTTTTGTGCTCATGAATATACCCGGTCCAATCTGGATTTTGCCTTACATGTCACGCCAAAAAATTTACAATTAATTGATTATGCCAAAAAAGTGGATCAATTACGCTCACAAAACAAACCGACCATTCCGAGTTCTATCGCGACAGAAAAAGCCATAAATCCGTTCCTTCGCTGCCATTTAAATGAGACCCAAGTCGCAATATCCGCTAAGAGTGGGGTCGACAATATTAATGAGATTCAATCATTTACTTTAATAAGAGAATGGAAAAACCAATTCTAAAGTAACATGAAAACACTTTAATAAGACAAGCTAAATAATTTAATCTACAATGCCAAACTGAACTAAAGCATGACCAACAGAGTCTCATAGGCACTTGGTATGTTCGAGCCTTTATTTTAACGCCCTGAGAACTTGAGGAAGTGTATCTTCAAATGAAAGCAAACTTATTTATTATTGCTGGTAGCATACTGGCAATAACAGGGTGTCAGACCCTTCAAAGTACTAGCCCGCAAACAGATATAGATCAACAGACTGTCGCCATTAACGCTAAAAGCAAAAAGTCGTCGGCAGTAACACTAGATGAGATAGAAGTACAAGTTTCCGAAGTCAATAATCTATGGCTGCGGATCGGTAATGAAATGACACTACCGATAACAGACAACGAATTAGTTGCTCGCTATCGACAGTGGTACATCGATAATCCCAAGCATTTAGAAATTATCACTCAACGCGCTAGCCCATTTTTGTATTATATTGTCGATCAACTCGAAAAGCGTCATTTGCCAATTGAACTGGCCTTATTACCGATAGTTGAAAGTGGTTTTGATCCACTAGCCTATTCCAGCGGCCATGCCTCAGGCCTTTGGCAATTAACCGCGCCAACTGCAACGTCTTTTGGGGTAAAAACTAACTGGTGGTACGACGGTCGCCGCGATGTGGCCTCGTCAACTAAAGGTGCATTAGACTTAATTCAGTACCTTTATCCTAAAATGGATCAAAATTGGCTTTATACACTTGGCGCATACAATTCAGGTGAAGGTCGAATTTTAAATGCGATTAAGCACAACCAAGCTCGCGGCAAATCAACAGATTTTTGGTCGTTATCGTTACCCAAAGAAACGGCACATTACGTCCCACAATTATTAGCATTGGCTGATGTCATTAAGCATGCCGATAAATATGGCATAACGTTAACGCCTATCGACAATGTGCCGCAAATAGAAGTTGTTCCTATTGAGAGCCAACTTGATATCAACCTAGCAGCCGATTTAGCTCAAATTGATATAGTAGACTTAAAGGCGCTCAATCCGGGTTTAAAGCGTTGGGCAACTGCACCACAAGGACCGCATCAATTAATATTGCCTAGTGATAAAGCAACAAACTTTAAACTTGCATTAGCCACTATAGAACCAGACTCTCGTATTAACTGGGTTCGCTATAAAATTAAGTTTGGTGACAGCATCAGTCGAATTGCTGACCAATTTGAAACAACGGCATCTTTAATTAGAAGCAGTAACGGTATTAAAGGCAATAACATTATTGCTGGACGATTTTTAATTATTCCGGTTGCTGCGAAAGACCCAGATTTAGCGACTATGACAGCAGACCAAGTTCTCGCTCGTAAAGCGGTTGTGAAATCTAGCCCCAACAAGCAAAGCTATACGGTAAAGTCTGGTGATTCATTATGGAAAATATCTCAGTCACAACAAGTGACAGTGGCACAATTAATGAAGTGGAATAACCTGACAAAACAGTCAACGTTATCAATAGGTAAAAACTTAGTTATTTATCCAAATGAAATGACAGCAAGCACCAGTAATAATGAAAAAACGGTTAACTACCGTGTTCAATCAGGTGATTCATTGGCGCGTATAGCAGTAAAATATAAAGTGACGGTGGCAGAGTTAATTGAATGGAATAGTTTGCAAAACAGCAAGTTAATTCAACCTGGTCAAATATTAAAATTGATTATGACCAATAGCTAACTAACAGTGCTTCTAAGATGATTATCATATAACAGTTTTCACCTTAGTACTGATTTTGGATTATAAAAAAGGACAAGTATGCACTTGTCCTTTTTTTATGTTTTAAGATTAATAGCCATGCTAACTTATTAGGCGCTTATATCTGTGTGGCAACAGATATTCTAGGCAAACTTCACCACCTAAGTACCTTGTAGCTAACGTTATAATTCAAGGCTGTAGTCACAATAAGCGACGACAGCCTTTATTCTCAACAAGAATGAATTAAATCCCTAACTTCTTAAATAACCCCTCTTTTAGCTTTTCTTTAGCTTTATCGGTTTCACCTTTAAGCTTGCCTTCCAATAATGCCTTCGTATCAATGCCAAACTTAGGCTCTTGGAATGTGCCTTTTATGGTTAGAGGAATATCAACACCTTTAAGCGACTCATCATTAGCGTCACCCTGTCCTGACAACGACCCAACGACACTCGTTGTTAATGCATAATCTAAGGTTTCTGACGCGATGTTTGCCGTCCCTTTACCCGCTAAACGAATTAAGGGGGCAGCCATGGCCAAATCAGGATTAGTCACAACGGCATCTTTCATGGTGAAACTGCCAGTCAGGCTGGTAAAGTCAGTTTTTAACTCTTCTTTATTGGATTCAGACAAGTCGCCTTTTAATTTTTGCTGAGCACTACGGATCATCTGTGGAATGTTAACCCCATAAAGCGAACCATCAGCGACTTCAAATTTACCAACGGCATCAAGGTTCTTTTTCAGATTATCAGCAATTAAACTCGAGCCGCTGCCTTTAACTTCAAAGCTTGCAGTACCTGAAATTAAATCCACTTCAGCCGCATCGGTTAAAAGTGGACGAATTTGCACACCAATCAATTTCTTATCAAATTGATATGTTGGCACTGCCTTGCGAGCATCCAATTTTGCACTTAGTGCTAACTTGCCTTGGTATAAGTCAGCGGTAAGCGACGACAAGTTCAAGATACCTTTATTGATAGCCATTTTCATTTGCCAGTTTTGCGTGAGCATATTGCTGACTTTAATTGATTTAGCCGTTAAACTTAGGGTGAGATCTACTGATTTAAGTGCTGACAGATCAGGCTCTTGAGTCGATACTGTGTCGGTCTTTGTGGCAGACTCTTCAGTATTACCTTCTTGCTTTGGGAACAGCGCATCAAGATCAATATCACCCACGTCTAAACTCATCGCAATTTTAGGAACGCTATTAGCATAGTTAACCTTAATGTCCCCGGTGGCAGCCAAGTCCATAGCAGACATTCTAGTCAATTGCAGATTGATAGTTTTGGCATCCAGTGCCATTGTCATTTGTGTCGTGAGCTCAGCGGTAACCGATTTATTCGGCAAGCTGTCACCTTTGGCGTTATGTACCATAGCAAAATCATTAATAGTGACATGATTCAATGCTTGATCAATTTTGACTTTACCTTGTCCAGATGATGCAAGCTGCATATCTGGCAATGTCGCAGAAAACTCATAAGCAAAATCAGCAAACTGACCCAGGCTAAACTGACCTAAGGTGAAGCTTTTTAAATTAAAGGTCTGCGTCGTATTGCTGGCCATATCAATGAGGTTAATATTGGTATTCGTCAGTTCAATACCACCTATATCCAATGTCTCTAATGACATAGGTTTGGCATCATTGGTTGCTGCAGTTTGTGGTTTATCCGCCGTACTTTTTGACACTAATCCATCAAAACTGGTTGTACCGTCTTTTTGCGTAACCAGATTCAGCGTTAAACCATCAAGCTTTAATAAATCTACTTCAATCTGTTGGCTAAATAATGGCATTAGCGCCACATTCGCAACAGCCTCATTCACATTGAGCATGGATGCAGGAGTAAAGCCATCTGGGTTAGTAAGAGTTATACCACCGAGCTTAATGCCTAAAGAGGGAAACACACTCCAGCTTAAGTCTTGGGTAATTTGTAAATCACGACCGGTTTGTTTTTTAACGGCATCAACTATTTGCGGTTTAAAGTTATTAAGGTCGAAAAACATTGTTAAGTAGACGGTCACACCTACTACTAGAGTTAGCACAATTGCTAATAACCATTTTACTACTTTCATTGTTGCTTCCTTGTCTGTTGATTGTTTACGCTAAAATAGTAAGATCTAATGCCTGCTTACTGACGGCAACACCATTTAAATCAGCATAGATCATCATTCCAGGAAAGATGCTGACACCCGCAATCTCAATAGCTACATTGACATCACCAACATCTTTTTTATCCGTTTTAATCGGATTTGTACCTAATGCTTGCACACCGATCTGCATAGTATTAATCGTACCTGCATCACGAATACAGCCATTAATAATGATACCTTCCCAACCATTGTCATATGCATTGAGAGCTATCATGTCACCTAATAGCGCACGTCTAGTCGAACCGCCGCCGTCCACAACCAATACTTTTCCTTGACCATTTTTGGCTAATTCAGATTTAACTTTGGAATTATCTTCGAAGCATTTTACCGTCACTACTTCACCGTAAAATATCGGCTTAGCACCAAAGGACTGCCATGGATTAGGCAATAAAACTAATTGCTCAGGGTAATGATCGAATAGATCAGGTAATAAATCTAGCATAAGTCCTCCTTGAAAATCAGAATCTTAGATTACTAATTATTAGGCAATTCAACAAGTTTTGTTAACGATATATTATTCACTTTAAAAAGTACTGCTAGTCCAGACTATCAAGCGCTGTACAAACCAAGTTAAAGAGTGACTTATACAATAAAAATGCATATAATTTCCGAAAAATAACGTAAACAATCATACTTATGAGTGACGATTTAAATTTACAGAAAATGATGGATGCGTTTGACGAGCTAGACTTCGAACAACGCACAACAACAAACCTTGAAAATGCACGTAATAAACAACAAATGACAGCGTATATTGATTCGTTGGATTTTAGTTTGCGTCGTTTATTAATATTGCAAGACACGGTCAATTCAATTGTTGAACAAAAAAAATTAGACCTGCTTAAACAAGAACATATCCAAACCTATAAAACAAAAATCATCAATCTATCTCGAAAATATAATATCTCATATCAAGATGTCATCGATATTATGGTGCAATTGCCACGTTAATAGTGATGCTCTGCCTCTTTCGCTTTGGTTGTAAAATATAAACGTTCAATCGGACTAAAAAACATTAGCCCGATTGACAATGTATTATTTTACTCTAAATTGCTCCACAAGCTGATGCAACTTGATCGCACCTTTTTCAATATCCATACTGCCTTTATTGATCAATTCATTTTGAGTTCTGTTATCTAATGACATGTCATTGATACGGGTAATATTCATATTAAGCTCTGTAATAACGGTACTTTGCTCCTCTGTTGCCGCCGCAATTTGAATATTCATTTGCGAAATCTGATCAATGGACGATTTAATGTTATTAAGTGCTCCAACGACTTGCTGAGTTTCATTAACGGTTTCTGATGATTTAGTTTTAGCTCTTTCAACAGAGGAATTAACGCTATCGATGGCACTTCTGATGGCATCGATAATAAGATTAATCTCACTTGTTGATGCTTGGGTACGACTTGCCAGCGTTCTAACCTCATCAGCCACGACGGCAAAGCCACGGCCAGCCTCACCGGCTCTGGCAGCTTCAATCGCCGCATTCAATGCGAGTAAATTAGTTTGATCGGCAATCCCAACGATAACATCAAGAATTTGCCCGATTTTACTCGAACTCACTTGCAAGCTTTTAGCAACCTCTTCTGTCGCGGCTAATTCTGTCGATAGCTCTGATATTTTTTGCATTGCATTATCGACAACGGCAGCGGATTTATCTGCTTCAGTATCTGCATTATGGGTACTTTCGGCTGCCAACTGTGCGTTAGAGGCCACTTCAGATGCCGTTACCGACATTTGGTTAATGGCAGTGGCAACATTAGTTGTTTCGGCTTGTACGTTGGATGAAATTTGATTAGCCTGCTGTGTAATCGTTGACATATTCTTCGCCAAGCGGCTTGATTCATCGACTGAGTCGCTGACAGAGATAATCACTTTTTGGACTTTTTCAATAAAAGTATTGAAATGATGAGCAATTTGTTTGAGCTCATCATTACCCTCTTCGGACAACCGTAGGGTTAGATCCCCCTCACCCTTAGCAATATTCTTAAACGCTGCAATGGTCTCAACCATTGGTCCTGAAATACTGCGAATGATAAAAAATAATAATAAGATGACCGGCAGCCACACCAGTGTCAGTAATAATAGGTATTGGGTTATAAATTGGTTTCTATCAGCTTGAATGTCATCAACATAAATACCTGTACCGATGATCCAGCCCCAGGGTTTAAATCGCTTAACTACAGACATTTTCGGACTTGGGTTTTCCTGCTGGGGTTTATTCCACATGTAATCAACCCGAGCAACATCTTTTTGTTCCGTACCTTGGATCATTTTTTGAAACAGTTTTACCCCATTTGGATCTTGCATTGCTAATACCTTGGTATTAACTAACTGTTTTGCAAAAGCATGCTGGATCATGGTGCCTTGAATATCAATAGTGAAATAATACTCGTTACCTGAATAGCGCAGTTTATCTATTGCAGCTAATGCTAAAGTTTTAGCCTCATCTTCAGCCATACTTCCAGACTGAACACCTTGATAATATTTATCAGTTATTGCGATTGCAACATCGACTAACGCATTTAACTTGGCTTCTTTTTCATTAATTAACACACTTTCAACTCGCGTTAATGAAAACCAGAAAACAATCACAGTAGCGATAATGGCTAGTGCCAACATGCCGAGTAAACGGTTAGAAATAGTGGTTTTACGAAAAAACATATTTGTTGGGTTCATACGGGCACCATGACATTATAATTAAAATGGTTTGAAATGATTATTAACTCAGACTCAGCAATAATATGTATAGTATAAAATCAATTGAATTAAGCTACTGTTTTGTAACTGTTGTGCCTTACTGGACAGTTGTCAATATTTTCACTTAAAAATCGCAAAAAAATAAATGCTTAGTGGTAAACAGTGATAAATAAACACTGGCGAAACTCTCACTTTACGAACGCAGATACTGAGAGTGCATTTGGGTAGTATTTTAGCCATCGAATGACGACTGGCTTAGCACAATTTATCGCTCAAACCAAACACATGACTCGCTATTGGTATTCGTCTCTTGCGGGAAAATAACTCCTACTATATATACAAATATAATCAATAAATGATCAACCAATATTTAGTCTTAATAAATCATTAGTCAGTTTCTGCCTGACTCAGTTACAGCGAAAGTAACAGTGCTTAAGCTTACTTAGCATTAATGAACATGGCTTTTTGATGGTTCGCTAAAACATTTACGTCGCTTAATGTAGGCTTGATGCCAGCGTAAGTGATCATTGTTTATCTCTATTATAAACAACGTATTAATAAAAGAGCACATTATGAAACGAACAAACATTCTCATAACAGGGGCAAGTTCAGGTTTAGGGCGCGGCATGGCAATTGAGTTTGCTAAACAACATCATAACCTTGCACTATGCGCCAGACGTATGGACCGCCTTGAAACATTAAAACAAGAATTACTCGTCATTAATCCTAATATCAAGGTGATAATTAAGTCACTTGATGTAAATGATCACCCACAAGTTTTTGAGGTATTTAATCAATTTAAGCAAGAGTTTGGACAGCTGGACCGAGTCATTGTAAACGCAGGCATGGGTAAAGGCGCATCTATAGGCACTGGCTTTTTTGCTGCTAATTTGCAGACTGCGCAAACTAACTTTATTGCCGCTATCGCCCAATGTGAAGCGGCGATGACAATTTTTCGAGAACAAAACAGTGGGCATCTAGTGACTATTTCGTCTATCAGTGCTGTTCGTGGATTTAGACGTGCAATGACTGTTTATGCTGCCACAAAAGCCGCCGTGACTTCATTGTCTGAAGGTATCCGCATCGATGTACTAAACACACCGATTAAGGTTACTTGTGTACATCCAGGATTTATTCGCAGTGAAATTAACCAAAAGGTAAAAACGGTACCGTTTATTGTTGATACTGAAACGGGCTGTAAAGCCATGGTGAAGGCTATTCAGAAAGAAAAAGCCAATGCATTTGTCCCTAGTTATCCTTGGGCCATTTTACACTGGGTATTACGTATTGCTCCGCTGAGCATGCTCCGCAACATGAGTTAAGTTAATCATAGTCACATAGCAACACAAGCACCTAGCGACGAGGGTAACTTAATCACTCATGATTAACTCATCATGGCCGAGTTTTATTTACCCAAAGAGAAATAAGCTCAGTTGGGGATAGAAGTGATTATCAAATCATTTTTTGTCTGGCTAACCTTATTGAATTAACCTGTAATGGACTCACATGACCCTGTTTGTAATACGAGAATCCGCTTTTATTAGCCGAAAAGGGCAAATCTGATACCAATAAGGACAAGTATGGTTACATGGCCTCATTTGTCCAATGTATCAAGCCAAGCAGGGTTAACCATCTTACACGCTTAAACTGTATAAGATTGTGGCCAAACATAACCATAAATTGATTCATTATAGATTGGATATGAACCACATTACTTTTCCATTAACCGATAATGCAATATCTTAATACATTGATTATTAATCACTTATACAGCAACGCTGACTATTCAACATCTAACATAGGCCACAAAACAATACAGTCTTCTAAGTATTTCACTTTCGTTTCGTTAACTGTTTTCCCTTGTACCGAAATCCCCGCCGCATGCATGGCATCTTTATTTCCTGTCAGTAACGGATGCCAACTCGGTAATCCTTTGCCAGCATATACGCGCCGATAAGCACAACTATCAGGCAACCAAGTCAACTCAGCGATATTAACGGGTGTAATTGCTGTACATTCAGGTACATAGGTGAAGCGTTCAGGATAACGACGACAACCACAACTGCTGTCATCCAGTAGATGGCATGCAGCATTAGTATAATAAAGCTCGTCAGTTTCATCGTCGATGATTTTATTTAAACAACACTTACCGCAGCCGTCACACAGCGATTCCCATTGTTCGGTGGTCATGTCTTCTAAGGGGGTAGTAGTCCAAAACTGAGTCATCATTGGTTATCTAATGTAGCTTTTATCGAAATTTGCCTGCATTTTACACCCAATGGGCCGCAATTTACTGCTTAATTTTTTCAGACAAATAAGTTATCGCCAAAGTATCATGCAAAGTCGGGTTAAATTGATGTAATAAAAGGAAGTTATCGTAGACTAAATAAAAACGCCCTTTCGATCCATCAGGTGCAATTAAGAATACATTCATGTCACTGCGTTGTGGTAAGTCTGCGCCATTAAAACGCCTAATACCATAAGCCTGCCACTGTACAAATGTGTGATTGACTCTTAAACCAAGCAAACCAGGATCGAGTGCCATAGTGGGTTTCACCTGTCTTCCCCATGTAGAACCGGACTGCCAACCTTGTTGATGCAACATATTCGCCAGCGATGAAAAAGCATCATCCATACTGTTCCAAACATCAATCCTGCCGTCTTTATCAGCATCAACAGCATACTTTAGCAACTGGCTCGGCATCATTTTCATCTGCCCCATCGCCCCAGATGAAGAACTCAGCAATGCATCTTCACTGATATTTTTTTGCTCAATTAACTTAAGTGCAGCAATAAATTCAGCAATATAAAATGCTTCTTCATCGCCTTTGTAGGCAAGTGAGGCTAAAACTGATAATCCAGGGAAACGCCCTGGCTGCTCACCAAAACGAGAATTCATCCCCCATAATGCCATCAAAAAACGCGACTGCACTTGATACGTGTTACTCAACTGTTCGAGTTTAGATTCATGCTGCAATAACATTGCTCTTGCAGTACTGACGGTGATTTCGGGTACAGCTTGTGGGATGAAGTCTTCTAATGTCTTAGGTTGATCGACTGAAGGGTTGAGATTGGCTTTCTTAAATATCTTAATCGTCGCAATATTGCGTTCTGCTATAGCTTGGTTAACGCCTGCAGCGATTGCTTTTTGTTGTAGCAATAATAGATAGTCATCAAAATTGTGATGGCTGTCTTCAGCCATCACAACATGAGAGCAAAAGAAGTAAAAAAAAACGCTTAGAATGATTCTGGGGATCATATTCGTGTTGATTACTCCTTTAAGATTATGCTTATTTCTTAAGCGCTAATTCTTGTTTATGCTGTTCGAGTAAATTAACCGGCGGTGGTGGTATTTGTAAGTAATAACCCTGTTCAACTAATGCAGACTTCACTTTATTAATATCTGCGATGCCCAAGTGATCTCGTTTAGATAGTGGGACAATCATGATTAATGACGGAGTACCAAACATTGCCATTAAAGGCTCAGGAACGTCATCAAATACATCACGTTTTTTGACAAAAAGGTAAGTATCCGCTCTTCGACCGCTTTTATATACTGCACATATCATTTTAGTGTAAATTTCCAAAGGTTCAAACTTGATAGTCAACTAAGCACACTATAACATGGTGACACAAAAAATAATTGTAAATCAGTTTATCGCTGAAGTATGGAGAATCACGCCGGGATGGCTAAACAAAATCTCGAATTAAAGGCTACGTCTTTTACATTATCAGTGCTGCATATTAATCATCACGATCTCGATATTATTGCTGCTGAATTAGACAACAAGCTGGCACAAGCGCCGCAGTTTTTTTTGGGCGCACCATTGGTATTAAATTTATCAGCCATTCAGCATATCCAAATTGATTTTAATGCCCTAAAACAATTATTGATTGACCGTAACCTTATTATTGTCGGCATTACCGACGCCACCCCAGAGCAAGTTGAACAAGCAAAACACATGGGGATTGCAGTGGTAAAGTCTGGCAAACAAGCGCGTAAAGCAGAACTTCCTGAACGAGCAACTAAAATTGTTAAGCAAAATGTGCGCTCTGGACAACAAATATACGCACAAAACGCTGATTTAATCATTTTTGGTGCAGTTGGTAATGGCGCTGAAGTCATTGCTGATGGTAGCATTCATATATATGGTGCTCTTCGTGGTAAAGCCATGGCGGGTGCAGCGGGAGATAATCAAAGTGTGATTATCGCTAACTCGTTAGAAGCAGAATTAGTATCGATTGCTGGACAGTATTGGTTGACTGAACACTTGCAACAATACGACTTAAGCCAAAGAGGTTGTATTCGCCTTGAGGGCGCATCCCTTACTGTTGAAACATTGCCCCAATAATCGGCAAACACAAGGATATAAATATAAATGGCGCAAATTATTGTTGTCACATCAGGTAAAGGTGGTGTGGGAAAAACAACATCCAGTGCAGCAATTGCCACCGGATTGGCTTTAAAAGGACACAAAACAGTCGTTATCGACTTTGACATTGGTTTACGCAATCTTGATCTGATTATGGGTTGTGAGCGCAGGGTCGTATACGATTTTGTTAATGTCATCAATGGTGAAGCCAATTTGAATCAAGCGTTAATTAAAGATAAACGCTGCGACAAATTATTTATCTTACCCGCGTCTCAAACACGAGATAAAGACGCGCTGACCAAAGAAGGCGTCGGCCGAGTCCTTGAAAATTTAGCCAAAGATTTCGACTTTATTGTGTGTGATTCACCAGCAGGTATTGAACAAGGTGCAATGATGGCACTTTACTTTGCCGATATTGCCATTGTCACCACCAATCCAGAAGTGAGCTCAGTACGTGATTCAGACCGTATTTTGGGCATGCTGCAGAGTCGCTCGCGTCGAGCTGAATTGACTTTGGAACCTATCAAAGAATATTTACTATTAACTCGCTACTCGCCGGCCAGAGTTAAAACAGGTGAAATGCTCAGTGTTGAAGATGTGCAGGATATTCTTGCTATTGAATTGCTGGGGGTTATCCCTGAATCTCAGTCGGTATTGAAGGCGTCAAACTCAGGTGTACCTGTGATTATTGACCAAGAAAGCGATGCAGGCTTGGCTTACGGCGATACCGTTGCGCGTTTATTAGGCGACGATATACCAATTCGATTTATTACAGAAGAAAAAAAGGGATTCCTTAAAAGGATATTTGGGAGCTAATTATGTCGATACTTGATTATTTTAGAAGCAGTAAAAAGCCCAATACCGCGTCATTGGCAAAAGAGCGATTACAAATTATTGTGGCTCATCAGCGTGGAGAACGTGGTGCACCGGATTACTTCCCAAAGATGAAACAAGAAATCATCGAAGTGATCCGTAAATATGTGCAAATATCAGATGACCAAGTCTCTGTGCAGTTAGACCAAAATGATGACAACTTATCTGTACTAGAACTTAACGTCACCTTACCGGACACTAAGTAACGCTCATCTTTTTAGATTGACTGACTTAATATAACAAAAAGGATACTGGCATTGCTGCCAGTATCCTTTTTCGTTTAATGACGCTATTGAATTAATTAAACTTAACTTGCGCAAGTAAATTACCGACCAATTGTCCGCGCCACCCCACAAAGAGTAGTGGTGTTGGTGTTTGCTTGTTGTGATACAACCAGAGCAAAAACTCGTGAATATGGCGCTTCGAACCAACAAATTCTAATGCAACGTTTTCACGCTCACATAGCTCAGTTAATATCGTTTTAACTTCTTTGAAAGCCGATTTATAACCAGACTTTAGTGCCACAACATCTACCTCTTCAGGTAGATCTGTTAAATCTGCAGTCGCCATTACCGCTAATAAATCTTTACCGTGTATGCGTTTTTCTTGATCAGTTAAATCATTTAAACTGTTGAGCTCAGACAATGTTGTGGGCTGCTTTTTGGCCAATGCAATTAATGCATGGTCCTTGACCACAAAGCCAAGCGCAAGATTACGGCTCACAGCTTTGGTCAATCGCCACTTAGCCAATACCTTTAAGTAGGCTAACTGCTGACTTGATAACTGAAAGGCATTTTTAACTTTAAGGTAAACACTGTCACCTTCTGGCAGTGACAAACGTCCCTCGGTCATACGCTGACCTTCTTCAAACAGCCATTCGAGACGATTTTCTGCTACAAGCTTCTGTTGTAACTGAGGATATAATTTATACAAATAAAATACATCATTAGCAGCATACTGCAATTGTGAATCAGACAATGGACGATTCATCCAATCGGTTCGTGATTCACCCTTATCAATTTCAACTTGCAAGCATGCATCTACAAGTTTGGCATAACCTAAACCATGACCTAGGCCCGCAAAACTAGCCGCAATTTGGCTGTCAAATAATGGACTCGGTTGGCATTCGCCATAATGAGCAAATACCTCAAGATCTTCGCTACATGAATGCACTAACTTAACAATATTGGGGTCAGTTAATAGCTGCCAAAATGGGCTTAAGTCTTTAATCGCAACCGGATCAATTAATGCTAGGGTTTTACCATCATAAGCTTGGATGAGGCCTAATTTAGCATAATAGGTTCGAGTACGGACAAACTCAGTATCAAGCACCAATAAGGCGCTGTGTTGGTATTGTTCAACTAATGACAACAAACTGGCATCATCGCTGATATATTCAAACGTTAACAAAATAGGCTCCGCTAAAAAGGGATGTGAGTAATGGTCATAAACTGAGAATTGCCAAGTATAAAAAAGCCGGCTCAGTTGCCGGCTATCATTTTATGCTTTGTTAACTTCATCTCGAAGTTGTCGGCGTAAAATTTTACCCACATTGGTTTTCGGTAATTCGTCCCTAAATTCTACCAGTTTAGGAATTTTATATCCCGTTAAATGATGACGACAATGCTTAATCAACTCTTCTTCTGTAAGTGACTTGTCTTTTGCGACCACAAAAATCTTCACTAATTCACCGCTGGCATCATTAGGAACGCCAACCGCAGCGACTTCAATAACCTTGGGATGTAACGCGACAACCTCTTCCACTTCATTTGGGAACACGTTAAAACCAGACACTAAAATCATGTCTTTTTTGCGATCGACAATGAAAAAGAAACCTTTTTCATCCATATAGCCAATATCGCCAGTCGCTAACCAACCATCTTTATCAATCACAGTGGCAGTTTCTTCCGGACGTTGCCAATATCCCTGCATGACTTGCGGACCTTTAGCAAATAACTCGCCGGTTTCACCCTGAGCTAATACTTTTGAATCTTCATCTCTAATTTGAATCGTGGTCGATGGTGCAGGAAAACCAATAGAACCATTATACCCACTGAGGTTGTATGGGCAGCATGTAACTAATGGTGAAGCTTCAGTCAAACCATAACCTTCGAGTAAGCGTGTCTTAGTAAGGTTTTGCCATTTATCCGCGACCGCACGCTGCACCGCCATACCACCGCCAATAGACAATTTTAAACCAGAAAAATCAAGTTGAGTAAATTCTTCATTATTGACCAAAGCATTGAATAAGGTATTAACACCGGTTAAGACAGTAAACGGGTACTTTTTCATCTCAGCAACAAAAGCAGGAATGTCACGAGGATTGGTGATCAATAAATTTTTGCTGCCTTTATGTAAAAACAGTAAACAATTCACTGTTAAGGCAAAAATATGGTACAGAGGTAATGCTGTCACGACAAACTCTGCACCATCATCAAGGGCTGGAGAATAAGCACCACTGGCCTGCAAAACGTTACTGACCACGTTTTTATGGCTTAACATGGCACCTTTAGAGACCCCAGTCGTGCCACCGGTATACTGTAAAAAAGCCAAATCCTCGCCACCAATATCGGCCTTAATGTACTGTAGGCGTCGACCTTTAGAGAGCGAGTCACGAAACGATAATGCATGTGGTAAATGGTATTTTGGTACCAATCTTTTGATGTATTTAACCACAAAATTAACTAGCGTGCGTTTCGGAGCACTGAGTTGATCGCCAAGATTGGTAATAATCACCGACTCAATCGGTGTTTGATCCACAATCTCTTCTAAGGTGTTAGCAAAGTTTGACACCACGACGATAGCTTTAGAGCCAGAATCAACCAATTGATGCTTTAATTCACGTGGGGTATAAAGTGGATTGACATTAACCACCACCATACCAGCGCGCAAAATACCAAACAGAGCAATAGGATATTGCAGTAAATTTGGCATCATAAGGGCGACACGGTCGCCTTTTTTTAAATGTAATTCATTTTGTAAGTAGGCTGCAAATGCTCGACTTCGTTCTTCGAGTTTTCGGTACGTAATGGTCGCGCCCATATTAATAAACGCAGGCTGATCAGCATATTTTGCTACTGAATCTTCAAACATATCGACTAAAGAACTGAATTGAGATGGGTCGATTTCGGCCGGAACATGTTCAGGTAAGTTATTAATCCAAGGCTGGTCCACAGGTGTCTCCTAATAATACCCACTGTGCTAAGACGTGCATTCCCCGTCAGTGGTAAAATATTTTATTGCCCACGTATCATTAATATTGTTATCGCAGGCTTTATTATGATGCTCGTAGTGACCTAAATCATACAAGTGTTTTAATTTTCGACTATAGTCACATAAATAAAACAAAAATAACAGCGATTTCAGCCAGTGCTACTGCCTATTTAGAATAAATGCTCCAATCGATTCAGCGACGCGATAAGCATTACCCATATGGAGGTGATGATCTCCACTTAACTGAATGATTTCAATATTAGAAAACCATTTATTAGCCTGTTCTGTTGAGGCGGTTAGGTGTTTGTATCCATCGTGACCAACCATGAGTAAAGTAGACGTATTACTGGTACTCATCAGTGCATCAACCTGCTCAAAACTAAATCGGTTAAGTGAATCTAATTTTAATCTAGGGTCACTTCGCCAATGATACTGCCCATCTGTTATTGCCATATTTCGCTTAGTAATAAGCTCACACCATGGAATGGCTAATCCGGTCAGTTTATGGCGGGCTTGTACCGCCAAATCCATAGAAGAATAAGTCGAAGAGTCTCTGGTTACTTGGCGATTAAAACGTTGTTGTTGCAGCAAACCTTTACGCAGGCGATCTTTGGCTTTAGAAGCAGACTCAGATAAAGGGGCAAGCGCTTCAATTAATATGAGTTTATGAATATTTTCAGCAAGACAGGCATTATAAGCCGACGCAATTATGCCGCCAAGAGAATGCCCCAATAAAATAATAGGACCTGTATCTTGTGAAAGTGTATGGATGACGGCTTGCAGGTCATAAATATAATCAACCCAATGTAATGGATAACGACCCGGGCGATGATCTGATAATCCATGCCCAGGCCAATCAATACATACGAGTTGAAATTTATCGAATAATTTTTGCTGTGCAAAGGCATGCGCTAGCGGAACAAAACTGTCAGCGTTATCAAGCCAGCCATGTAAAGCTAATATTACTGGCTTGTCAGCATGACCATAACGTTTTGCAGCAAGCGTAATATGAGCCAACGGCAATTGAATTTCTTCTACGTTAACATTCAACATTGTTGACTCACTTTGCAAAAATTATTGAGCTGCTGTTTTGGTAAACTTAAGTGTCATGCGATCACTTTCACCAATATCAAGGTACTTTTGCTTATCTTGATCGCCCTTGGCCAAACTTGGGGGTAATGTCCACACACCTTTGTCGTAATCCTTTGTATCTTTAGGATTAGCGTTTATTTCAGAGCTAGCCGCTAATTTAAAACCATATTTATTAGCAAGTTCAACCATCTGGTTTTGTTCCATATAACCACTTTCAGCAGCCATATCTACATTGGCTCGGTGTTCAACAACGCCGAGTGTACCACCAACCTTTAATACATCATGGGCGGCTTTAAACACACCTTCTAACTCGCCTTTCATGGCCCAGTTGTGCAAATTACGGAACGTTAATACATAATCTGCCGAGTTATCTTTACCTAATGACAATTTAGCCGGTGGATCGAGAGTAACAAACTGAACATTCCCAACACTGGCTTTATTTTCACTGACCCATTGCTCAAACTTCATCCCCGCAGATTTATAATACGCTGTTTGGCGATTATCTTCAGTGGGTTTTGTTTCGAAATTGGCAGCAACATATTGGCCATCAGCGGCTAAATAAGGCGCAAGAATTTCAGCATACCACCCCCCACCTGGCCATAACTCAATCACAGTCTGATCGGGTTTTACACCAAAAAATGCTAATGTTTCTGCTGGATGACGATATTGATCGCGCAGTTTATTTTTAGTCGACCGAAACTCACTGGCCACAGCTTTGGCGAGCGCAGCATTGACCTGCGGCGCAGTAACGGATTTCTCGTCAACACTATCCGCAGCGTATATTACCGTTGACATACCTAAACTTGATAAGCCAATTAAGGCCCCTAACATCATGTTACGTTTCATTTTGACACTCCCTTTTTTCGATCAACTTTACGCCAACAGAGCCATAACATAAACCCACTGAATGCAAGCCATGTCATCACCCATAACCATGCGGGTAGCCAAGTCATTTTAGCTAACATCACCGCATCGCCTTGACCACTTAGCCCCAATAACACCATAGGACTAGCCATGGCATTAAGGATAATCATTAGGCCTAATATACGCAGTAAGGTGTTTAGCAGACTACTATTTTTTAATTTAAGTGGTAACAAAAAAAGTATTATTAATACGCTAAGAATAATGATCGTTAATACATCACGCGCCCAGAAAAGCAATGACGCAGCCACAGTGAGGGCTAACAAGGTTAAGGTAAATCTAATCGTTTGCTTTTGAGTTGCCATCAGAAATATTGAGTATCCCCATAGCGCCGCACCAAAATAACCAGCGTAAGCAATAAGTATACTGCTACCACCTTGACTAAAACAAAAGCCCGCGCCATTTGGAAATAATTGAATATGACTCACAGAGCCACCAGTCAATAACGTTGCGATACCATGAGATAACTCGTGAAAGTAGCTTTCAAACCATTTAAAAGGGATAGAGATATAAGGAAATCGAGTCAGTAGGAAAGCTAGCAGTAATTCAATCATAAAACGGCTGCGACTGGGTGTTGCAAACAACGGAACATTAGGCATATAAATCAATACCAACCATTTGTTGAATTTCATCTCTTTTAGCAGAATGCTGTGTCGATAAATATTGCGCGATAGCCCCCCGTTGACTGTAAGTATCACGGTCATATTCAACCCGAGCTTGCTGTTTAGCCGACAAAGTTGAATCATCAACTATGGCCATATTGCGCGCTTCAATGCCTTGAATTTGTTGCTCGGAAGCAGAGACATTAACAACAATAGGCTCAATGGCCGCCGTAATAGGCCGATTACCAGCAACAGCTTGACTCAGGGTTATTGGACCTGATTGATTATTTGCCATTGATAATGCAGCATTTATCGCCATTAACGACACCATTTACCTATACTTGTATCTTATACTCTATGTCAAATTACCTTTAATGGCTATTCTCGACCAGGAAGTTTTTTCCATGTAACGGTATCTCGAAGGTACACTGGTGCCAGTTCATCAACACTGGTCTGTAATCCATGTTGGTACCCGTGCTGCGCCAGAATTAACATGGCTTTCGCATCTGGATAAGTCGCTTCTGCACATGGTGTCATCTTTGGCGCAATATTGAGTAACTCTGGATAAGCTTCAAAACCGGTACCGCATACACTAATACTTTGCTGGGTATCGAGTATTAATTCAATTGCCTCTGGTACGCTAACGTGTTCTTCACCCACTAATGTCGCTATGCCGTCTTTGGCAATGTATTGGCCCCAATAGACTTCGTTCATGCGGGCATCAATACAACATAGAACTTGGCAGGCATTGTGTTGTGATATTGCTAACTGAGCCATTGCGGCTAACGTTGAAATACCAATAACGGGTAAATCAAGGCCTAACGCTAAACCTTGCGTCATACTGGTACAAATACGAATACCGGTAAAACTACCAGGGCCACGGCCATAGGCAATCATGTCCACATCGGCCAATGTCACTTGGGCTTGGGCCAATACATCATCAACCATAGGCAATAAACGTTGGCTGTGTTCACGAGGAGCATCGGCAATAAGTGCAAACACCTTACCATTGGTGGTTAACGCAGCAGAGCAAGTTTCGGTGCAAGTATCAAGAGCGAGGATGGTTAACGGCTTTGGCATTATGATGGGTTACCCAGTAAAAAAGCATCAAATTAGACTTAATATGATAACTGATGCGCACCGTTTTAAAAAGCTTAAGGAATTTGTTTTAAAAATTGCAATGCACGGTCTAAGTCACGTGTACGCTGCATTGGCGGCAGAGAATTAATAAAAGCTTGCCCGTAAGCCCGATTAACAATGCGGTTATCGCACAAGATAAGTACTCCGCGATCTTTTTCATCGCGAATAAGCCGCCCGACGCCCTGCTTTAAACTAATGACTGCTTGCGGCAAAGAAATATGACTAAAGGGGTCAAGTCCCTGACGCTCGGCATTGGCGGCACGGGCTTTGTATAAGGCATCATCTGGTGACACAAACGGCAGCTTATCAATAATCACGCAGCTTAATAATTTACCTCGAACATCGACCCCTTCCCAAAAGCTGCTGGTACCGAGCAAAACGGCATTACCTAACTGTCTAAATTTATTTAACAAACTTTGTTTACTCGCTTGGCCTTGTACCAATAAAGGATAAGCCACTTTACCTTGCAATGCCGATGCAACTTGCTCGAGCATTTGATGGCTAGTAAACAAGATAAACGTGCGGCCTTGCGCAGCATTGATTGCTTGAACACATACATCAACCAGTTGTTTAACCGTATGCTGCGACTGCCCCACTTTACCTAAATGACGTGGCACACAAAATACTGCCTGATTAGGATAATCAAACGGGCTATCTAAAATAATTTGTTGTGCCGATGATAATCCTAGCTCAGTCGCAAAATGAGCCAGGCTGCGGTTCACCTGCAAGGTTGCCGAGGTAAAAATCCACCGAGTATTGGCATCAAATAATTGTTGGCATTGTTTAGCGACATTGATAGGACTAAGTCTTAACATGATAAAACGCGGACCTAGTTCAACACTGTAAGCTGCTTGAATATCTTTACATTCAAAATAATCTTGTAGCTTTTGAGACAATTCATACAATTGCTCGAACGCTAAATCGAGTTGATCATCGCGACCAAGATGATGGCGCATAGAATTGGCCAGATCAGTCAACGCTTGCTGTAATGCCCACGACACTGTCGCTAAGTGTTTATTGGCAAGTACTTTTCGCCAATCAGATACTTGACTGTCGTACATGGCATTATGCCAATCACTTAACGCTAACAAACCACGTTGCGACAATTGCTCTAGTTGAATGCTGTCGCGGATCACCTCTTTGTGAATTTTGATGATGCCATTTAATAACAGATCAATTTCGCGGCTGGATATATGACTACCAAAATAGTTGATGCAAATATCCGGCACCAAATGGGCTTCATCAAAAATGACCACATCAGGATCTGGCAGTAACTCGGCAAATCCGGTGTCTTTGAGTAATCGGTCGGCAAAAAATAAATGATGATTGACCACCACCACTTTGGCCTCCATCGCCCTAATCCGCGCTTTACGGGTAAAGCACACGTCATAATGGTCACATTTTTTACCCGTACAGGTTTCTTTGGTGCTAACAACACTAGGAATAACGTCAGAATGCTCTGCCACCGAGGTTAAATTGCCTATGTCACCATCTTTGCTTAAATGTGCCCATTGGTTAATCTTAAGCAAATCATCAATATAATATTCGCTTAATTGGCTGGCCATTTGCATCTGTTTTTCAAGGCGTAAATGGCATAAGTAATTATTACGCCCCTTAAGTAATGCAACAGGCACATGGATATCGAGCATGGTTAACAATGCTGGTAAATCTTTGAGGAATAACTGTTCTTGTAGATTTTTACTGCCAGTACTCACCACCACTTGTTTGCCACTGAGCAAGGCTGGAATTAAATACGCGAAGGTTTTTCCTACGCCTGTGCCCGCTTCTAAAATGAGATTATGCTTTTTAGCAATAGCATCGCTTACCGCAACAGCCATATCAGTTTGAGTTTGGCGATTATGATAATTGTGTACATGTTTGGCTAACGCACCACGCTCGCTAAACTCATGGATTACAGATTGGGTCAATGTAGAGCTCAAAGCATCCTCAAATTATCGCGCTAATGCTGATGTAGTGTGATTTGGGCTATTATGCTTATAACGGCATCATGTTCCAACTGTTTATCACCAAAAGTTGTAAAGGCAGTTGTATAAACAATATCGATGATTTGACTAAATTTAGACCAGAAACAAAAATGCTGGCCACCAGCGTGACTCAGCATTTCTTGACTCGTATAAAATATAATCAAAAGTTTATTTTTTAGTAATTCAGAGAACTGGTTTTGAATGTGGTGTTCAGGGGTGAATTCAAATACCACTTTTTCATTGGTAACCTTGCGTTTAACACTTATGCTCGTGACTTTTTCTGCCGATTTTGACCGAATAAGTCAAATGACAATATATCAGGCATCACAAAGTCATCCGTAAAACATATCTTCTATATCCACATTGCCACTTGCTCCTTGGTGGGTTTACTGCCTTTGTGGACCACTTTTTCATCAATCACCACTGCTGGTGTACTCATCACCTCATAAGCCATAATTAGCGCCATATCGGTGACTTTTTCGATTGTTATCGTGACTCCTTTTTCATCCGCAACCGCTTGAACAAGTTCCGCAGTTTCAAGGCATTTTTTACAACCAGAACCTAAGACTTTAATGATTTTCATTTTTTACTCCTTGCGACTAGCCTAATTAATTAGCAGACAATAGAAACGGTGCAACCCCATTAAATATCCACCCCACTAAGGTGAATGCAACCAACAGTAAACAAAATAGGATGACGAGCAATCGCCATTGCATGACTTGCTTTAGCAAAATAAACTCAGGAAAACTGGCAGCCACCGTGCTCATACAAAATGCCAATGTGGTGCCTATTGGCAAACCATTAACAATCAGGCTTTCCATGACCGGAATAACTCCGGTCGCATTCGAATATAACGGAATACCAAGTAACACAGCGGCAGGAACAGACCACCATTGTCCGTCACCCAAATGCGCGGCAATCCAGCCGTCTGGGACAAAGCCGTGTAATACAGCGCCCAAGCCCACACCAATAATGACCCATTTCCACACTCGGCCAAATATATCTAGCATCTCAGTTTTGGCAAATTGATGCCTTTGCCTTAACGACATGGCTTGCACATTGGCACTATCATCAACTGTATTGCCAGCCTTCTGCTGACCACGTTTTAATGCTTCTGCTGCAAATGATTGTAACCAACGCTCAGCCTTAATGCTGTCAAGAAACAAGCCGCCCAGCATACCGACACTCATGCCAACGGCGATATATAACAAGGTAAACTTAAGCCCTAAGAGGCTCATTAACAGCAATATCGCCACTTCGTTGATTAAGGGTGAGGTAATCAAAAAGCTCATGGTGATCCCCAATGGGATCCCCGCAGAGGTAAAGCCTAAAAATACCGGAATACTCGAGCAAGAACAAAATGGCGTTACCACACCAAAACCCGATCCCATTAGGTACCCTAGCCCTCTGTGCTTGCCGGCTAAATAATCTCTGACTCGCTCAACATTTAACGATGCTCGCATTAAAGCAATGAGATAAATCATCACCAATAACAAAGCAAAAATTTTAGTCACATCTTCAGCAAAAAAATGCAGGGCATCGCCGAGTTTTGTCTCTGGAGACAATCCCAATACGCTGTAAACAAGCCAAGAGGCAAAATCTGAAAAGACCTGAAACATAAGTCGGTAACCCCAAATTTACTTGATATTAGGATAACGGCTTTTACTCAGGCGATATAAGCGCTAGATCTCGCTTTTGCGGATAGTAGAAATAAACTTAAACAAGCTAGTACGGGAAATGTTGAAATGGAAAATCTTAATTCAATCAATGAATGATATGCAACATCATCTTATAAGGTGTGCTAACAGATAAAAGCAGCAGACATAATCAATTAGTGTAAGCTAGCACTATGCTTTCTTTCATTTAATCGCAATGCCCAGTTTCCCTTATGTTGCTGCTCACAGGCGGTTTCTGTATCGAAGCTAACATGTTGATTAATATTTTTAAACTCAATGCCATCTTTAGCTAAAGTACACTTAATTAAGTCTAATAATGCGGCTTTATCACCATTTTGGCTACATTGTCTTAGTTGTGTTTCAGTATCAAATATACACACTATCTGAAGGCTTTTAGGATACAAATCATAGTCAACAATATGGGTAATCCATGCAAAGCCAGGATAGGCATTTAATGCATGTTCGCATACGGCCGTTAACCCCAGCCTTATTTGATTGTCTCTTTTTTTGTCATTTTTACGCATAAATACTCGCTTGGGGGCCACATAGTCTAGATACTAATGATTAATTCAATATAAAAGTTAGTCAGTTAACAGTCATTCTATCATATCAGTGGCGGAACAATTTATTGCAATATTAACAGCATCATAATAACGTAACCTAAATGAGAATGAATCGAGCAAACACAGTAAGCTTAAGGAAAAGCAGTAATGAAATGGTTAATCGTGGTGGTAATAAGTTGGTGTATCGGGTTTATCAGTTATCCACTGATCTGGCCGAGCGACGTCATAGACACAACTAAAACCCCAGAGGAGTTGACTCAAACTCAACAAACCAACACGCTAAATTCGCTATCGGCAGACAAACTAGCTTTGCATTCAGTAAATTATCCTTCGCAAAACTCTCTAGACCGCGATGCCTTTAAGGCGTCATTAAACAGCGATGAAACACCTTACATGTCGATTTTTCGTATCATGCAATTGGCTGAACAAGATCCCCTTGAAGCATTGCTCGTTGCCCAAGAAACGCAACACGAAGACTTATACGGTTTAATTTTAGAAATCGCTGGGAAAATGCAATTTTCGAACGTGATCTCATGGTTAGAACACCAGAAATCCACTGAGCTATACGAATCATTACTCGACAGTTATTTGCGCGGTCTAGCGACCGTTAATCCACAGCAGGCGTTAAACGAGATTGATTTATTAGCAGTAGAGCCGATGAAGTCATCGATAATGATGTCGATTGTCGATTCATGGGCAAGCTCAGATGCAATAGGGGCATTTGAATGGCTAAAGTTACAACCTGAAACGCAATCGACCTTAAAAATGTACTTAAATACTATGTATTATTACATTGAACAATCACCTAATGAGGCTGCAAATCTTATTGCATCGTTACCATTGAATGAGTCGACAAATTATCTGATTACCTCGATGGTATATCAGCTAGTTGAAAAGAATATTCAAGAAGCAGTTGATTGGTTAGACGGCATTGCCGTTGAACAACGCGCCAGTGGCGTTTTCATTATTTCACGCAAAATGGCAGAAACTGATCCAGAAGCCGCGTTGATTTTTTTAAATAATCAAAAACAAAGCTACAATTTAAACCAAGACTATTTCAATAGCGCCCTAGCAGAAATCGCCAGTGTTGAACCTAACATGATGTTAGCCAGACTTGATAACTACGAGGCTAGAGTGCAACGCGATATTATTATTAACGCTAGCTATGCCCTAGTAGAATATTCTGAAAACGATTTTTTACAATTGATTAATCCATTGTCTGATAACAACAAAGATATTGCATTAAATCAACGTTCAGCTCAGCTGAATCAAACAGATCCTCAGCAAGCGTTTAATGTAGCCGAACTCATTAATGACCCCGCAACACGACTAGAATCGATTATAAATACTATTACTGTGTGGAGTGGATTTGATAAGCGATCGGCGCTGGCAGCCATTGATAACTCAAGCCAACTAACGGCCAATCAAAAAGGTGAAATCAGCACTCAAATACAATTACAGCTGACATCGTCAAATATTATTTATCCATAAATGCCCATTATGAGATGGCCTCAATGACTTGCTGAGTGACTCTATGTGATAATTTAACAATACCAGTATGCTGTTATCAATTCATGATAAACAAAACAGATTAAACACTAGGTGTGTTGAAAGAGGATGCGGGTTATATGCGGTTTTTTGCTTAAAAAGGGTATGATTTAAACTGACGATATAGGCTAAGTAACCAGCTGAGTTAGCACTATATCAACTGACATTGACTCTATTTCCACCCGCATTTTTAGCACTATACATAGCCTTATCTGCATGTTGAATCAATTGCTGTTCATCATCACCATCATCAGGATAACGTGCCATACCAATACTAGGGGATAGCTGCAGAACGAGATCATCAAACCGATAAGGTTTATCGAGTTCAGAACGAATGTTTTCAGCAATAACAAGCACTTTCTCTAGAGAATTAATACAGTTTAGTACAACTAAAAACTCATCGCCGCCAAAGCGTCCAACCGTATCCGATTTACGAACACAATGGCGTAAACGTTGAGCTATACTCTTTAACAGTTTGTCACCAACCAAATGGCCATAACTGTCATTGACATGCTTAAATCCATCAATATCAATAAACAGTAATGATAAAGATGCTCCCTCACGACGCGCTAACCCTAATGACGTTTGCAAGCGTTCAAATAACAATGCTCTATTGGGCAATTCTGTTAATGGATCATGTCCTGCAATGTAATGAAGTTGTTGTTCCATTTTTTTGCGCTCAGTGATGTCGTGAGCAATCGCAATCCTCAACTGGTGATCTTCTGACCACCTTGCAGACCACAGAATATCAACTATGTTGCCATCTTTGCGGACCCAACGATTTTCAAAACGCCGCTGGTGCATGCCACTCATCAGTGTTTCAACAACTTTAAGTGTTTTTAGTCCATCATCAGGATAAACAAAATCAATCATTGGTTTATTGATGACTTCAGCTGGTGCATAGCCAAATATATCTTCAAACGCTGCACTCACAAATACAAAACAACCACTTTTATCCACTACACAAACAGCATCAAGCATTAAATCCATAACTTCCCTAAGCGCAGCTAGGTCAATGGTCTTCATACAATGCATACCCCGAGAACGTTGTTTTATCACTAATAAAGCAATATATAATATTATGAGCTTAGTTAAATATACTCAATGACTTTAATGAATATCCTTTAATGACATCCATTAAAGGAGTGTAATGTGTGAAGCCATATTAGCAACAAAGTATAGTGTATCGATTCAATAAAAAACAAATAAACCATTAACAATATTCACTTTCCACTCCAATTTTGAGCTATTTTATCATCAGCTTATGACCTTTCCGATGTATTGAATGAGTAAAATTAATACAACATAGTATTTACTATCATTAGATAATCAACGACTCAATGGTTACAAAAAAGTTAACCCACAGATAACACCATTCTGTAAATTTTGCTGACTGCTGTCCTAACGGTGAACAAATAAACTCATACCGCTTTATTAATAACCAATAAATATCTTGTTATTGGCTTATTTAGGTAACTTGACATTAAACTTATAACTTATGCAAAAATTTTGACCTGTAAATCGCATTTTATGTTTATCGACTATTGCAAACTGTTATAAATACGGTTAAGTTTAATCGCATAGTTTTTAGCGAATAATTAATGTAAACGTAATGGTTAATAGATAGTCAATAACAACCATTACAGCAAGCATACTTAAAGAGTAATTAATATGAACATCCAAGTGACTACATTCCACCATCATCACCATATGCGGTAGCCTTCGGATGCTTACTGCCGAAGGATGTTATCCTTCTGGTGGTGAACAAAATTTCACATAAACCCCTGGAAGGAATTTCAGGGGTTTTTTGTTTTTCCAAATTTATATTTTTATTTAAGCTTTTAAATTTACAGAATTTTATATTTAATACATAAGGAAGTATCACATGAGTGAGTCAAAACGTTTACGTATCGCCATCCAGAAATCAGGCCGTTTATCAAAAGAGTCTCAACAGTTACTAAAAAGCTGTGGGGTTAAATTTAATGTAAATGAGCAACGCTTGATTGCACACGCAGACAATATGCCAATCGATTTATTACGCGTTCGTGATGATGATATCCCAGGCCTAGTAATGGATGGTGTTGTTGACTTAGGTATTATCGGTGAGAACGTTCTTGAAGAAGAGCAAATTGAGCGTCAACTCGCAAATAAGCCTGCTGAATGCACTAAATTACGTGAGTTAGATTTCGGTTCATGCCGTCTATCATTAGCTGTACCCAATGAGTTTGAATACAAAGATGCCAACTCACTTGAAGGCTTGCGCATTGCGACCTCTTACCCGAATTTACTGCGCCGTTTTATGCAAGAAAAAGGCATTAACTACAGCGATTGTATGCTAAAGGGCTCGGTTGAAGTAGCGCCACGAGCAGGATTGTCAGACGGTATTTGTGATTTAGTCTCTACAGGTGCCACCCTTGAAGCGAATGGCTTGTATGAAACTGAAGTGATTTACCGTTCAATGGCGTGCATCATTCAATCTAATACAACTCAATCAACTGAAAAACAAGCACTAATCAATAAAATCCTATCGCGTGTTAATGGCGTTATCCGTGCTCGCGAAAGTAAATACATCTTATTGCACGCGCCAATTGAAACCTTAGATCAAATCGTTGCCCTACTCCCTGGAGCTGAAAACCCAACCGTATTACCACTAAATGACGACACTAATCGGGTGGCAATTCACGTTGTAAGTACTGAAGATTTATTCTGGGACACAATGGAAGAATTAACTGCGCTAGGTGCAAGCTCAATTCTGGTCATGCCTATTGAAAAAATGATGGGGTAACACAAATGCAAATTCTCGATTGGGCTTCTTTATCTACCGAACAGCAACGACAAACCTTAGCGCGTTCACCATTAGTGGGTGACGCAAGTGTTGAGCAAGGTGTTCGCAACATTATTGAGCAAGTAAACACTCAAGGTGATAGCGCATTATTGGCTTATAACAAACAATTTGACGGTGTTGAGCTAACAGAATTAGCGTTATCAACTGACGCCATTGCTGCAGCATGTGCTCGAGTGAGTGACGACGTTAAGCAAGCAGTTGCACAAGCGGTCAACAACATTGAAACCTTTCATAAGGCGCAAGTGTTTCAGGGTGTAGATATTGAAACTCAAGCAGGAATTCGTTGTGAACTCAGAAGCGAGCCTATCGAGCGTGTTGGCTTATATATTCCAGGCGGTACGGCACCATTAATCTCAACGGTCATGATGCTAGCCTTACCGGCAAGAATAGCCGGTTGTGGCAAACGCGTATTAGTCAGCCCTCCGCCAATTAATGATGCAATTATTTATGCAGCCAATGTTTGCGGCATTACCGATATTTTCCAAGTCGGCGGCGCGCAAGCCATAGCCGCACTGGCTTTTGGAACAGAATCCGTACCAAACGTTGATAAAATATTTGGTCCGGGTAATCGTTACGTGACTGAGGCGAAACGCTTAGTGTCACAAGACAGCCGTATTAGCGTATCAATTGATATGCCAGCGGGTCCTTCAGAAGTACTCGTGATTGCTGACAAAGATGCTAATCCTGCTTTTGTAGCATCAGATTTATTGTCGCAAGCAGAACATGGTGTTGACTCGCAAGTGATGCTAGTGACCGATTCATTAGCACTGGCAGAGCAAGTCAACCAAGCATTAATTGAGCAATTAGCACCATTGAGCCGTAAAGACATCGCCGCAGAAGCGCTTAAATGCAGCAGAAGTATCATTGTCAGTGATATGGATGCGGCCGCTAAAGTGTCTAACTTGTATGGCCCGGAGCATTTGATTATTCAAACAGCTGCACCTCGGGAAGTACTACAGCAAATTCGCGGTGCGGGTTCTGTGTTTTTAGGCGCATTCACCCCTGAATCGGTTGGCGATTATGCCAGTGGCACCAACCACGTGTTACCGACCTATGGTTACAGCCGTTCGGTATCTAGCTTGTCATTAGCCGATTTTAGTCGCCGCTTTACAGTGCAAGAACTCAGTCAGCAGGGATTACAAACCTTGGGGAAAAGTGTCATGGTATTAGCAGAGAATGAGCTTTTAGATGCACATAAAAATGCTATCGCAATCCGTTTAGCCAGTATTTAACTGTTAAGCCTAGAGCAAAATCTGTCGTGTTCAGTTAACACCTTATTAGAGTTGAAAGTAGAGAGCATAGCCATGAGCCAGACCCAAGTAGCGACTTTTGATCCAAACACCTTGGCCAGACCCGAATTACTCACGTTAACACCTTATCAAAGTGCCAGACGTATTGGCGGTAGAGGTGATATTTGGATCAATGCCAATGAATCGCCATTTAATAATAGCGACCTTGATAAAGTGAACCGTTATCCAGAATGCCAGCCACCTGAACTCATCAATGCTTACAGCAGTTATTCCGGTGTGAAAGCCAGTAACATAATTGCCAGTCGTGGCGCTGATGAAGCGATTGAATTACTCATTCGCACCTTTTGTATCCCTGGCGTCGACAGTATTGCTTGCTTTGGACCGACTTATGGCATGTATTCAATTAGTGCCGCAACCTTTAATGTGGCTGTCACAGCGCTAAGTTTAACCGACAACTATCAGTTACCGGACGCGTGGCCAACCCAAATAGGCAATGCAAAAGTAGTGTTTATTTGTAATCCCAATAATCCAACCGGCACCGTACTTGTTAAAGACAAGATTGAACAAGCCATTCAAGCGGCGCCAAACTCGATTGTAGTGGTCGACGAAGCCTACATTGAATTTTGCCCAGACTACAGTGTGGCTGATTTACTTGCTCAGTACCCTAACCTTGTGGTGTTGCGTACCTTATCAAAAGCATTTGCCTTAGCTGGTGCTCGTTGTGGCTTTATGCTTGCGAGTGATGCCATTATCGATTTAGTGATGCGAGTTATCGCACCGTATCCAGTACCTTTGCCAGTATCTGAACTTGCGGTAAGAGCCTTAAGTCCAGCTGGCATCGATACTATGCGAACTCAAGTCGCCAGTTTAATTGAACAAGGCCAACGCTTAAGCGTTGCGTTAACTGCCTATGGCGCTAAAGTGCTGCCTGCTAATGGTAACTATGTGTTAGCAAAATTTGACGATGTTAGCGCTGCAGCCAAACGATTAAGTGATTCCGGCGTGGTTGCCCGTGCATACAAAGATCCACGCCTTGCTGATGCAATTCGCTTTAGCTTTACCAATGAACAACAAACCAATTTGATTATCGCTTTGTTTGAAAAAGCGCTGTCAGAGTCAGTAGCATAAAAGTTAAAGCCGTATCAATAGATACTGTGATTAACCTATTGATAAACACATAGATCAAATTGAATAGATAAAACCAACAGATTAAAACAAATAAAATTACACCCTATTTAAGGCATTGAACATGAAACAGAACATATTATTCATCGATCGCGATGGTACATTAGTGGAAGAGCCTGCCATCGACAAGCAGCTCGATAGTTTGGCAAAACTAGTGTTTGAACCACAAGTGATCCCAGCGTTACTTAAATTGCAAAAAGCCGGTTTTCGCTTGGTGATGGTCAGCAACCAAGACGGTTTGGGCACACCTTCGTTTCCAAAAGAAGACTTTGATGCCCCGCACGACATGATGATGCAAATTTTTGCAAGCCAAGGTGTGGTATTTGACGATGTGGTTATCTGTCCACACTTTAATGATGAAAACTGCAGCTGCCGTAAACCTAAACTAGGTTTAGTAAAAGACTACTTAACCCAAGGCAAAGTAGATTTTACCACTTCAGCAGTGATTGGCGATCGTGAAACCGACGTTGAACTTGCCAATGCAATGGGCATTAAAAGCTTTAAATACAATCGTCAAACGCTCGACTGGGACGCTATAACCAGTGCTTTATTAAGTAAAGGTCGCGTGGCAACAGTAGTGCGTACCACCAAAGAAACCAACATCAAAGTGACCATAGACTTAGATAATCAAAGCAAGGGAAAGATTGAAACCGGAATTGGCTTTTTTGACCACATGCTGGATCAAATTCAAACCCACGGTAACTTTAAAATGGACGTGCATGTTGACGGCGACCTAGAAATTGACGACCACCACAGTGTAGAAGACACCGCACTGGCCATTGGCGACGCGATTCGTCAGGCCCTTGGCGACAAGCGCGGTATCGCTCGTTTTGGGTTCAGCTTACCTATGGATGAAGCCAGCGGCGAGTGCCTAATGGACATTTCTGGTCGCCCATTCATAAAGTTCAATGCTGACTTTGATCGTGAAATGGTCGGTGAAATGGCTATCGAGATGGTGCCACACTTTTTCCGCTCATTCGCTGATGGCCTACGTTGCACCTTACACATTGGTTCGCAAGGCGATAACGATCACCACAAAGTAGAAGCACTGTTTAAAGTGTTAGGCCGTACGCTTCGCCAAGCGGTGAAAGTAGAAGGTGACATACTGCCATCAAGCAAAGGTGTGCTGTAAGGAGTTCATGTGACACAAGTATCGAACGCTTCAAGCTCTACCAATGATCTTACCGTGATTATTGATACCGGCTGTGCCAATTTAAGCTCTGTACGGTTTGCTTTTGAGCGCCTTAACGCCAATGTCTTAGTCAGCGCTGACTTTGATGTGATCCGCAGCGCAGCAAGAGTGGTATTGCCAGGTGTTGGCACCGCTGGTGCGGCTATGGACGCCCTAAAACAAAAACACCTAATTGAGCTGATTAAAAGCTTAACGCAACCCGTTATGGGCGTATGTTTAGGCATGCAAATGCTGGCATCCTTGTCTAATGAACATGGTGGTCGTAGCGAACAAAATATCACCTGCTTAGGCCTAGTGCCGACTGATATTGGTGACTTAGACAGCAAAGGTCTGCCCTTGCCGCACATGGGCTGGAATCAAATTGAGGTGAGCGATCACCCATTATTTGTCGGCATTGAAAATGGCAGCTACGTGTATTTTGTTCACAGCTACCGTGCGCCAATCAGTGAATATACCCTAGCCAGTAGCACTTATGGCGAGTCATTCAGTGCCGCCATTGGCAAAGGTAATTTTTTTGGGGTGCAATTCCACCCAGAAAAAAGTGCCAAAGTAGGCGCACAAATTTTGCAGAACTTCTTAAACATGGGGACACCACAGTGATTATTCCTGCCATTGATCTAATTGACGGCCAAGTGGTGCGTTTGTACCAAGGTGACTATGATAAGCAAACCACCTTTGACTTAAGCCCTCTGGCACAATTGCAGTCTTATCAAGCCCAAGGGGCAAAACTGCTGCATATCGTCGACTTAACCGGTGCAAAAGATCCTAATAAACGCCAAACCCAATTAATCGCTGAACTTGCTGCAGGGCTTGATGTTGATATTCAAGTCGGCGGCGGTATTCGAACTGAAGCGCAAGTCGCAGAATTATTAGCTATCGGTGTTAAGCGTGTAGTCATTGGATCACTTGCGGTTAAAGAGCCTGAGCTGGTGAAAAGCTGGTTTGTAAAATACGGCAGTGAAGCCATTTGTTTGGCTCTGGACGTCAACATCAACGATAACGGCGAAAAAATTGTCGCGGTATCGGGTTGGCAATCGGGTGGTGGTAAGTCATTAGAGTCGTTAGTGGCTGAATTTGAAACCGTCGGCCTTAAGCATGCTTTGGTGACTGATATCAGCCGTGATGGCACCTTAACTGGCGCCAATACGCAGCTCTACACTGAACTTGCCGCGACTTACCCTACTATCCTTTGGCAAGCCTCTGGTGGCATTGCTACGCTCGATAACGTTGCCGCAGTTCGCGACAGTAAAGCATCGGGCATTATTATCGGCAAAGCTTTATTAATTAATCAATTTACCGTCGAGGAGGCAATACAATGCTGGCCAAACGCATAGTTCCGTGTCTTGACGTTCGCGAAGGTAAAGTGGTTAAAGGTATACAGTTTCGCAACCACGAAATTGTCGGTGATATCGTTCCCCTCGCCGCGCGTTATGCCGAAGAAGGCGCTGATGAGTTAGTGTTTTATGACATTACCGCCAGTGCACACGACCGGGTTATCGATAAATCTTGGGTAAGCCGCGTTGCTGAACAAATTGATATTCCGTTTTGCGTCGCCGGTGGAATTAAAACCATCGAGCAAGCACGCGAAAAACTTGCTTTTGGTGCGGATAAAATATCAATTAACTCGCCTGCATTAAGCGACCCGAGTTTGATATCACGCCTACAAGATGAGTTTGGCCGCCAGTGTATCGTTATCGGCATTGACTCATTTTATGATGCTGCAACTGACAGTTACAAAGTAAAACAGTTTACCGGCGATGAGGCAGCGACCAAAGACACTCAATGGTATACTCAGGATTGGGTTGAAGAAGTACAAAAGCGCGGTTGTGGCGAGATTGTATTGAACGTCATGAACCAAGATGGCGTGCGCGGTGGTTATGACATCAAACAACTTAGCATGGTACGCGCTATTTGCGATGTGCCGTTAATTGCTTCTGGCGGTGCAGGTACTATGGAGCACTTCAAACAAGTGTTTGAACTTGCCAAAGTTGACGCCGCATTAGCAGCAAGTGTGTTTCATAAAGGCATCATTGATATTGGTGAGTTAAAACGATACTTGCACACCAATAACATCGCGATTCGTTTATAAGCTTAGATTTTTACGAGACTAAACATAGCCTCACCCAAAAAGAGATTACAAATGACAGACATCAAATTTGATAGCACAGGCGTAGATTGGGACAAGCAACAAGGCTTGATACCAGCAGTGGTGCAGAACCACCTAACGGGCAAAGTGCTTATGCTAGGTTATATGGATCAAGCGGCATTAGAGAAAACCTTAGCCACTAAACAAGTGACCTTTTTTAGTCGCTCTAAACAACGTTTATGGACCAAAGGCGAAACCTCTGGTAACACGCTTGATCTCATCTCTATCGACAAAGACTGCGACAACGACAGCTTTTTAGTGCAAGTGATCCCTAACGGCCCAACCTGTCATACAGGAACAGAAAGCTGCTGGAAAGATGGTAACGCACATCCTTTTATCGATAATCTGACTAAACTGATTATTTCCCGTAAAGGCCAAAGTGCTGATTCAAGCTATACTGCGTCACTATTTGAACGTGGTACTAAACGCATTGCCCAAAAAGTCGGTGAAGAAGGCCTTGAAACAGCCCTTGCCGCAGCCACTCATGACAAAGAAGAGTTAGTCAATGAAGCATCGGATTTGATGTATCACTTAATCGTGTTGCTTGAAGATCAAGGTTTGTCGATGGCCGATATTAATCAAAACTTACTAGAGCGCCATACCAAAGCCAGCAAGTCTGCCACCGGTCAGTAACGTTTTAGCCCATTTTATTAGAAAAAAAGACGCCGAGGCGTCTTTTTTAGTAATATTATCAAAGTCATGGTTGTCATTAAGCAACTGATACACACTACAACGAATGAGTAGAAGATCATAACCGATAATAATGCATTCAAATCGTATATGATTAATAAAACTCTTTTTCACCCGGAGGGCGAGTTTTAAGTAGTTTTAAAAACCACATGTATTGTTCTGGATAGGCATTAATCACTTGCTCAACCACTTTATTTAATGCAATAGCTTCGTTCTCTTTACCAACCATCTCTTGGGGATTCACCGCTGGCATCACAGTCATGATAAATTGCTTAGCTTGTTGATCGTAACCAATCTTAACTGGCATGACTTGGGCATTACCTGCTTGAGCTAAGCGCCCTACGACCGGTAATGTGGCTTTCACTGTGCCCATAAAAGGCGCAAATATACTTTTATCAGGTCCGAGATCTTCATCAGGCAAATAGAAAAAACTATTATCGTTTTTTAATTCGGCTAACAAGGCTCTGATCCCTGCTTCACGCATATACACACGTCCACCTTGACTGCTACGCATTCGGTTACTAAACCAATTAAATAATCCATTTCGATGTGCTTTAACCATAGTCACTAACGGAATTTCTAAGTTGATTCTCAGGCCCGCGTATTCCATCGGCCAGACATGCGGCATAATAAAAATGATCGGTTGCTTAGCATCTCGAGCAGCTTGCACATTTTCGAAGCCATTAAGTTGAATACGGCGTTTTAAGTAGGCTTTAGACCGAATAAGCAACTCAGCTTGTGACAATAAGGTAATCACAAAAGTCTCAACATTTTGTTTAATTAACTCATCGACTTCGTCAGGCGACTTATCAGGGAAACAATGGGTAATATTAACCTTTGCGATTCGTATTGGTTTACTGGCAACTTTCATCACCACGCGGGCCAATAATTTCGCAATAGGATCTCTTACAGTTGCGGGAAGAACACCAAACAGAAACAACACGGCGATAGCTAACCATGTTCCCCAGTAACGAGGATGCAGTAATGATTGCTTAAAACGAGTGTCAAAATATTTTGCTTGTCGTGCCAAAAGAATCTCCAAATAAACTGACCGTGAGCCACGGCAAAAAATAATATGCTAACAATGTTATTATACTCGTGATTAAGGAGTGCAAACCAACATTATAATCAACAATAACAAAACGACAGTATCACCTATAGCATCGCTCTAACGCATAAGACAGCGTCAATAAGATTATCCGATATAACAATTTGAAATACCAATTCCATTAATTACGTGCTCAATCAGAGTCACTGAGTTTTTTCAGTTTGAGGCGCATTGTTGAAATAATGCTTGTCCCTTATAAACAATGCCACAAAAAATGGAAAGCTTAAGTGAGTCCCAAGGGCGGGTTTTGCACCATCTACACTGCTTAATATGATTTTGACGAAGAACAACTATGCCTACAATCCTATTACTTGCCTAAAAGGCACAACACTCCCACTGAATGACCAGATAAATATTGGAATGGGTATAATATCCATAATCAATACAGACGATAAACGGTATTCGTCAAACTCAAAAACAAAAGAGCCACTCAATTAAGAGTGGCTCTTCGTAATACAGATCCGATCGGATTGGCGTATTAACTAGTGAATTATTTTTTACCCGAGTTTGCCGCTTCAACTCGTGATTTTAGCTTCTGTCCAGGACGGAAGGTAACAACACGACGTGCGGAAATCGGAATATCTTCACCAGTTTTCGGGTTCCTTCCCGGTCTTTGATTCTTGTCCCTAAGGTCAAAGTTGCCAAAGCCAGATAACTTGACCTGCTCACCACTTTCGAGTGCTTCACGAATTTCTTCAAAAAAAGACTCGACCATCTCTTTAGCCACACGTTTGTTAATGCCTAATGTTTCAAAAAGATGTTCTGCCATTTCGGCTTTGGTAAGTGCCATACTTTAATCCCTCAACGATGCGTTGAACTCGGTCTTTAGAGCCAATACCACTGATTCCATAGCCTCAGTAATATCTTTATCTTCAAGTGTGCGAGTAGTGTCTTGTAACGTAAGTGCGATGGCTAGGCTCTTTTTGCCAGGCTCAACACCTTTACCTTGGTATACATCGAACAAGTTTAAGCCAACCAACTGATTTTCGCCAACTTTTCTTATCAAATTCATAACATCAGTTGCAGAAACAGTTTCATCTACTACTACCGCGATGTCGCGACGATTGGCAGGAAACTTAGATACAGCTTGGGCTAGCGGCAAACGGGCGTGCAATAATGCATCCAGTTCTAACTCAAAAACAATTGTTTTACCATTGAGGCCAAACGGCTTTTCCAAACTAGGATGGATAGCACCGATGTAACCAATGACTCGATTATTTCTCAATATTTCAGCACATTGACCTGGATGCAGCGCAGGATGTGTTGCCCCTTTAAAACTAAATTCTGTAGAGGCAACTGTCAAGCCGATTATTGCTTCTAAATCACCTTTTAAATCAAAGAAGTCGACAGTTTTCGATTCCATTGACCAATGTTCGTCATTTTGAACACCAGAAATAACCGCGCCCAGCATAGCTTGTTGACGAACACCAGAATCTGCTTGCGCATCAGGAACAAAGCGTAAACCGGTCTCAAATAAACGTACTCTATTTTGCTGACGGCTTTGGTTATAACCTACAGCAGTCAATAATCCAGTAAACATCGACAAACGCATGGCTGACATTTCAACTGAAATCGGGTTTGGCAACACCATGGCTTCTTCGCCTGGGTGCACAATATTCTGCATTTTGGGATCAACAAAGCTGTAGGTCACCGCTTCTTGGAAACCACGTGCAACAAACACACTGCGCACACGCTTAAGCGAGATATCAGCTTCTTGGTGATCAGACATGCTTAACGCAGCCATAGGGGCAACGTTAGGAATGTTGTTGTAGCCGTAAATACGCGCCACTTCTTCGATCAAATCTTCTTCAATCGCCATATCAAAACGATAAGTCGCAGTAGTCACATTCCATACATCAGCGTTGGTTTGCACGCTAAAACCTAAACGTTCTAGTATTTCAACCACGTCAGAGTCAGGAATAAAGTGACCTAAGGTTTTATCTAACTTGCTACGCCGCAAAGTAATATTAGCCGCTGTTGGTAAATGCTCCGCAGACAAAGCTTCAATCACTTGCCCTGCTTCACCACCACAGATATCTAATACTAGGCGAGTAGCACGATCCATCACCTTATGTTGTAGCTCAGGGTCAACACCACGTTCGAAACGGTGTGACGCGTCTGTGTGTAAGCCTAAACGACGTGATTTACCCATAATGGCTAGTGGTGAGAAGAAAGCACATTCCAAAAGGATGTTTTGGGTGTGTTCACTCACACCGGTACTCTCACCACCAAACACGCCTGCCAATGCAACAGCTTGTTTATCGTCGGCAATCACTAAGGTGTCGTTGGGGACAGTAATTTCGTTACCATCTAGCAAAGTTAACTTTTCAACACCATCTGCCAAACGCACAGTAATGCCGCCATTTAAGGTAGCTAAATCAAACGCATGCATTGGCTGACCAAATTCGATCAACACATAGTTGGTGATATCAACAATTGGATCAATTGAACGAATACCGCTGCGACGTAGCTTTTCTTGCATCCATAATGGCGTAGCAGCTTTAACATTAATGTTCTTAACCACACGGCCTAAGTAACGAGGGCACAAATCTGGCGCCACAACATTAATGCTAAACGGTGCGTCAATAGTCGCTGTAACAGCTTGCCAAGAAGGCTCGGTCACTGCTTGGCGATTTAATACGCCCACTTCGCGCGCGAGCCCTGCCATGCCTAAACAATCAGCACGGTTAGCTGTTAAATCAACATCAATAATGGCGTCATCTAATTGCAAGTATTCACGCACATTTACGCCTAAAGGCGCATCTAGTGGTAATTCGATAATGCCATCACTTTCGATGTCCATACCTAACTCGCCATACGAGCACAACATGCCCATTGATGGTTGACCACGTAATTTGGCTTTTTTGATTTTAAAATCGCCAGGCAATATTGCGCCGACCATGGCTACCGCAACTTTTAAGCCTAAACGGCAGTTTGGTGCGCCACAAACGATGTCGATAAGTTCATCGCCGCCAACATTAATTTTGGTAACGCGTAGTTTATCGGCATCAGGATGCTGGCCACATTCAACCACTTCACCAATGATCACGCCGCTAAAATCGCCAGCCACAGGATCAACACCGTCAACTTCAAGGCCGGCCATGGTAATTTGGTGTGATAATGCGTCACGACTTACTGATGGGTTAACCCACTCACGAAGCCAAGATTCACTGAATTTCATCTAATTTTTGCTCCGTTATTTGAATTGCTTAAGAAAACGTAAATCGTTCTCGAAGAAGGCACGTAAATCATTTACGCCGTAGCGCAACATGGTTAAACGCTCAACGCCCATACCAAAAGCAAAACCAGAATATTTTTCAGGGTCAATACCCACACTGCGCAGTACGTTTGGATGTACCATGCCACAGCCTAATACTTCTAACCACTTACCGTTTTTACCCATCACATCCACTTCGGCAGAAGGTTCTGTGAAAGGGAAATAAGATGGGCGGAAACGCACTTCTAAATCTTGCTCAAAGAAGTTACGCAAAAAGTCATGCAAGATACCTTTAAGCTCAGCAAAGTTAACATTTTCTGCAACCATTAAGCCTTCAACTTGGTGGAACATTGGCGTGTGTGTTTGGTCGTAATCGTTACGATAAACTCGGCCTGGAGAGATGATCCGTAGCGGTGGCTTTTCATGTTCCATCGTGCGAATTTGCACGCCAGAAGTTTGGGTGCGCAACATCACTTTTGGATTAAAGTAAAACGTGTCATGATCGGCACGAGCAGGATGATGCTCAGAAATATTTAACGCATCGAAATTATGGAAATCATCTTCGATTTCGGGACCTTGCTTAACAACAAACCCAAGTTCACCAAAGAATGTTTCGATACGTTCGATTGTACGCGTAACCGGATGTAAGCCACCAATATCTAACGTACGACCAGGTAAAGTGACATCGATATTTTCAGCAATTAATTTAGCTTCTAATTCTGATGCTTTCAATCCGTCGATACGCTCTGTCAACTGTTGTTGAACGGCTTGCTTTGCTTGATTGACTGCGGCACCAAAGGCAGGTTTTTCTTCTGCGCTTAATGACCCCATCATTTTCATCATGTCAGTGATTTTACCTTTTTTACCAAGGTAATCGACACGGATATCATCCAATGTCTTTAGATCACTGGCCTTATCAATGACCTCTAAGGCTTGTTCTACGATCTCGGTTAACTGCTGCATGTTATCATCCACTGCATTTGTGCATATCAATGCGATTGGGCGTCTGGTCGACTATTAACAATCAATAGTGACGACGCGGTAGTTTAACTCTTGTCAAAAGCCACAAAGAGCTAAAACTAAGGTTAAAAATAAAGACTGAAATTTTACGTTAGCGACTACCATTTTACTAGTCATTATTGGACTTTTTAATGCCAAATAGTTGTATTTAACTACAATTTCGACGTCTATGTTGCTAGTGATTGCCTATTGCCTATCATTCTTATTAACTGCAGGGGAATTTTTACATGCCAGCCACAAATCATTTGGCATAATTACGTAATAAAAAAGGCGCGTTATGCGCCTTTTTACTGAGACTAACTCAAATAGATACTCATCGATAATCAGTCAAATCTTATTATCTAAAGCGCATCGTTGCTGAGCCTGTTTCACCGTCATTATCAACCACAGTTAACTCAACGGTATGTTCACGACGGCTGAAACTAAAGGCCACAGGTCCGCGCGCTTTGCGGCCATTATTAAAGGCCCATTGCTGGCGCTTAATGACACCGTCTTGGTCATAGCTAGTTGAAATAAATAACTGCATAAACCATAAATTTACTCGCTGAATTTGCGCAATGGGGGCCATGTTGACAGGCTCGACAATACTTATGCTGCTAACACTCGTCGCAACATCACCTTTGTCATCGGTAACGGTTAATTGCACTTGGTAATCGCCTGATTGCAAATACTGATGCGAAGCCGTCACGCCAGATGCCACTGTGCCATCACCAAAGTCCCATTGATGCTGAACAATTTGGCCGTCACTATCAGTTGAAGTTGACTGAACGTGCAATACACTGCCATTTAATTGTTGCTCAAAGCTGGCCACAGGTAACGCATTTGCTGGAGCAAATTTAAACGAGATAATCACAGGATCATGATCGGATGAACGAAATGCATCCGCTTGATACAATTCTTGCAGTTGTGTTGCCGATTTATACTCTTCGTTATAATCCAGTACGATAGGCTCATCGGCGTTAATGTGCCATTGAGTAATGCCGACTAAGTTACTGACTAATTCATCATTGGCTAAAGCATGATCTAGCTGACCTGACTCACCAGAAAACACATAAGAGTAAGGCTTTTGGGCACCGACATAGCTGGTTAATTCATTATAACCATGACTTGCTAGCATGGTTAACGGATCTTCTTTTGCGTAGGCATTTAAATCGCCTATTACCAGTACTTTGCTATCAGGGTATTGCGCCGCTAACCATTGGCCAATAGCATCACTTGCTCGAGTTCGGGTTTGATTACAATTACCTTGACCATCTTGTAAGTCAGGATCACCAAGACTATCACAGCTGCTGCCTTTAGATTTTAGATGATTCACGGCAACCACAATATTCTCGTCTGTGCCATTGACCGTAAATTGCTGAGTGAGCATTGGACGATTTTTACTGTCATCAAACAATTGCACGCCATTATCATCAGCGGGTGAATTTGCTGATGATAAAATCCCAGCCTCACCAGATAGCGTCAGTTTATCAGTGCGATAAATCATTCCCACAGTAATTGCATCGGTGCCGATTTTTGCCACGCTAGGCACTACATACGCATAAGTTGTTGTGCCTAGTGCCGCATTTAAACCGCTAACAAGATCACTGATGGCCGAGCTAGTGTCATAGCCATCATTTTCAATTTCCATTAAACCAAATACATCGGCATTGATCGTTTGCATGGCATTGATAATTTTTGCGCGTTGACGCTCAAATTCAACGGCTGAATCAGCACCGCGATCAGTTGGAAAACCGTTACCGTTACCATCGCCATTGAAGTAATTGAGCACGTTAAAACTGGCGACTCTTAAATCGGCATCGGCAACCACTTCTGGTGCCATTTGACGTGGATTACTTTGGATAACATTTACTAAACTGGTCGGCATAATGCGGAATTGATTAAAGCCATAATGCATTACCCCTTCAAGCCTAGTCACACTATCACCCACTCGTAAGGTATTATTAGCCGATAGCCCGGGCGCAGGATACGGGATCACTTCAGGATTTTGGCGAGTTGAACCATCATCTAAAATAATGCTGTCACGGGAATTCGCGGCTGTAACGGCAACAGCATCAGCACCTGGAGTCGCGACCTGAGTTCCAATAAAGTGGCGGCTACTGCCTAATAACACTTCCCCATAGCGGCCTAAGCTGTATACCTCATTGACCACTAAATCCTGGTCAAAATACACACGCATACCTTCAACACGCTCAAGCTGCTGATTGTCATTTATTGGCAAGGTAACCGATGAGACACTTGGCAGCATTTGCTGAGTAGCACAAAGCGCAAATTGGCTAACGCCCGATAACTGAGTCACACCGTTATATTCTGCTACATTTGCGGCTAATCGAATCCTATCGCCCGCATTAACTTGTAACGCCTGAGTGCCGGTATAGACAAATATACCTTCCGAAGTGTCTATATCAGCATCAGCTTCAAGGTCAGCCATTTGCAAGAACACGCCTTTTAAACCCGCTTGCTGATCGCTGGTGACAATAGCTTCAACAACCACTGTATTCCCTATCAATGCACTGGCTTGTGCATTACCTTGTATTTCATGAATAGCGACAGCTGATTGACCACAGACAAACTCAACAGGGTCAACTGGATCAACAGGATCAACTGGATCCGTTGAACCATTGGCTGAAAATCGACCTAAGTCACTAATGTCATCTTGCGCAAAACCTTGCCAGCCCACAAATGTTACGGCATCGTCAATCACTTGATCTGCAGTTAAATTATTTGTATCACGGCGCAACGTATTATTTTGGGTCGAGATATCGCCACTGCCCCATTCAGCACCGGGATCGACGCCTACTTGGCCTAAAGAATCGATAACATTGTCGCTATGAGTCAGCACAATGGCATCATCACCATTAAAAAAACTAGCATTAGAATTCAACTGGGCCAATGCTAAAATGTCTGCTGAAGCATTATTGTTAGTAATCACAAAAGTTGAGTTAGCAGCAATGTTGCCTGATAAATTAATCTTGGTTGACGCAGAAGTATTACCATTAAAATAAAATGACAATACATAATCACTTAAATCAATATTGGTGCCTGTTGGGTTATATAACTCGATAGCTTTATTATTACTACTACCTTCCACGTATTCTGAAATAAGTAAATCTTGTGCGCTGACTTGAAAAGCCATTAATGTTGATATTGATGCCGCAAGCAAGGTTTTATTGCTTAACATAATAGACCCTTATTATTATCCATAATTTTAGTTAACTGATTTATATCGTAAACATATTTTTATCGATTTATAGCGTAAATCGGCTGTTACTATATCGGTAACCGATGACAGTTAGGTTGCAGGTATGTTGCAGGATAAGATAAAAGTAATAAAAAAATACCGCTCATAATGAGCGGTATTAATAAGATGAATTGGTTTAACTGTGATTAATGTTTTTTGGACACATCGACCATATAATGACCTTGCAGCCAATTGCGGCCAATTAATAATTTGTAACCCATTTTGCTGCGGTCTTTAAGGTTAACGTCAACAACATATTCATGACGAGGTTCACCAACATTTAACCTCACCATGTATCGTCTTTCTGTACCTTGTGCATTACGAATTAATGAGGTACCACGAATTTTGGTGCGAACCTCAGCTTGCTGACCTTTTTCGTTAGCTGTGGTGAATGTGATCATTTTACCTATGTTATTTTCGATATTAACTGTGTCTTCTTTATCGACGCGAATATTCACCGCATGTAATGAATTTTCAACAGCCCCCGTATCAATGCGGGTATTATACAACAAGCCAGTTTGCTTAATACTCAACTCAGCTAAAGGCCCAATCATTTTTTTATCTGAAACATCCACAATATAATCATGCTTTAAAAAATTACGCCCTATGAGTAATTTATGATTCATATGGCTACGATCACGTAAATTAACATGAATATTATGAAACTCATTGGCAAAACCGACGTCGAGTTTCACCATATAACGTGTTTCAATCCCTTGAGAATTTTTGACTCTAGATGTGCTGACTATTTCAGCTTGAATACGTTTTTTCTCACCACGCTCATTTTGTGTAGTAAATTCAACAATTTTACCGACATCGTTTTTCATTTTCTTAGATGCACCGCCAATAATATCTATATCGACTGCGTGTAATGAGGTATTGGCTGCACCGGTATCAATGCGGGCACGATAATGAAGTCCAGACTTAGCAACAGTCATGGTCTCAACTTGTCTTAAAACGGTTTTATCACTTGCAAATACGGATATAGAAAGGAAACACAATACAGCGGCAATCACAATTCTTTTAAACATGATCAATTCCAAAAATCCACAAATCGCTTTAATAGCGGGCGTTTAGCTGCGTTTAACGCAACAAATGATCAACTTCTTGATCAAATAAATTTTTAATTAAACCAGAAAACTCAGTAATAAAAATACTCTGTTCAGGGGTGGCTAAATGATTAGCGACAGAGGCTAAAATCTCTTCTAAATCGTATACAATTGCGTCAATTTCACGGATCACCATATTGCGCTCAGCAAACGATAACTGTGGGTTCTGGCCGCAAACCATAATAATCTGAGCAGATAACTGCTCTTCAAACAATTCCATGACAGTTTCAGTTGCCGCTACATTATTCTCAGATGACTCAAACAGCCCTAAATGTTCAGTTAAATACTGAATTAAATGTATGTACCCTTCTTTGTCAGTAACCATTTTATCCTACCTTTCTTGAAACGACTTAACCGAAAATGGCTTTCAATCGTGATGATCGAATGCCATTTTCAATCACCGATAACTACTGCGCTAAGGTTAGCACAAATGACACAGGCACTGCTAAGCTGATGCTCGGTAAACCGGCCAATTCTTTGAGTTTTTCGACACCTGCCACAAGACCGAATTCATTTGCTTGTACAATCACAGGCGCTAAACTTGAAACCACCATTTTCTTATCAGATAATTTTGCCACTAACACATCAAAGCTCTTCTGTTGTTTCTGACCATGTAACATAATGGTCGCTTCAACTTGGGTAGTTAATGTGTCACCGACTTTTAATCCGGCAAGCAATTTAGGATTGACCACCGCATCTATCGTTAATGTTGGAAACTGCGCGACTTCAAATAACACTGACTGCAAACGCTGATCACGAATTTCAACACCAGTATCAACACTGGTTAAATCAATCGATAAAGAAAATGCACCCGCATCCGTTAATGAACCAGCAACGTGTTTAAAATGATTCACTTCAGCAATATCAGTTTTCTTAATCGAAATAAAGCTTACTCGAGAATGATCTTGATTGACTTGCCAGTCGCTTGCCATCACAGATGTGCTGAGCAAGCTAGCGGCTAATAATGGTAACCATTTTTTCATCATAAAGTCCTTAGTATAGAAAGTCAGATTAAGTATAGAGTAATATTTGCTTATATTTTGCTGGGGATCAATTTAGCCAGCCATTTGTCTAATGCTTGTGCAAATGCATGTTTATCCGTTTGCGAAAAACTATTCGGGCCACCAGTATGAATACCACTGCTGCGCATTTCTTCCATAAAGTCACGCATAGTCAGGATCTGTTTGATATTTTCCACGGTATAAACCGTTCCTCTGGGATTTAATACAAGCGCACCTTTATCAACCGCATCCGATGCAAGGGGAATATCAGCAGTAACCACCAAATCCCCTTGTGCCACTTGTTCGACAATGTAGTTGTCGGCCTCATCAAAACCTGAGCTCACTCGGATCATGCTAATTAAAGGTGATATTGGTACTTTAATCATCTGATTAGCAACCAGCACAAGTTGAATCGATTTCCGCTCAGATGCCCGAAATAACATCTCTTTAACCGGATTAGGGCAAGCATCAGCATCAACCCAGATTTTATTCGTTATCACAGTTAAAAGCTCCTGTTCATTAACACTCATTAAGGTGCCAAACGATCAATATTCCAATCAGCATCGGTTTTGGTGTAAATAAATCGGTCGTGTAATCTGTGTTCACCACCTTGCCAAAACTCAACGCTGGCAGGACGAACTAAATATCCGCCCCAAAACTTCGGCAGAGGGACTTCACCTTGGGCAAACTTTGCTTTCATTTCTGCAAATTTTCCTTCAAGGGCCTGTCGCGCACTAATTTTGCTTGATTGCTTAGATACCCAAGCAGCAATTTGGCTGTCTTTGGGTCTAGACATAAAGTATTTTGCCACATCTAACATCGATAATGGCTCCGCTTGACCTAATACCGCGACTTGGCGATCAAGTGGATGCCATGGAAACAATAAACTGATTTTGCTATTAACGGCTATTTGTTTAGCTTTGCGGCTTTCTAAATTAGTAAAAAAAACAAAACCGTTGTCATCAAATTTCTTCAGTAACACAATACGTTGAAATGGCTGACCATCTTCATCAACCGTAGCAACGCACATAGCAGTTGGATCGGAAAGCTGAGCATCTTTAGCTTGCTGCATCCATTGTTCAAACAGATCCATTGGGTTAGCAGGTAAATTAGCCCTTCTTAATCCACCTTGGGTATATTCACGGCGAATATCACTTAAATCACTCATACTGGCTCCTCATTAAAGCTTGCAAGTTGTATTCTACGCTGAGCAGACACAAAAAAGCCAACGTCAACACGTTGGCTTAGGTGTTTAATAGTAAAGTTAAAATTACTTTTTAATTAAGCCTTTACCTTGGGTGCAAACATACAGTATTTCAAGGTCCAATGTTGCACCTGCAAGCGCGGTAATTTCAGCAGAATTTATGATGCTGCGACTGCAACAACATCTATCGCAACAAGACTCATACTACGTAAACTGCGCATCATTGCCATTGATTTATCACAGGTTAAGCCACAACACTCTGAGGTACCCGTAGCGGATGAAAAAGCAGCATCTAAGTAATCACGATGACAGTGTTAGACTCAATGGGTTTAAAATTAAGCGTTTGGCGTAAATAGCTGAATACTTTTGAATAAAGCCAATAATCAGCTTTGTCGTTGAAAGGCGTCATAGGCTATCCAAAACATAGCTAGCACCGATAATTACAATAAAATAGGCTTCAGCACTTCTAAGCAATCTTGCTGATAGTGGCTAAAATGTATGTTGTAACCTTGCTCGAGAGTCATCGCACAATGACTTAAACACACATAATTTAACATTGGCTTATTGGCCATATGACTATTAAAGCCAATAATGTCGCAGCTGTTAGGCTGTAATAATACGATAAGCTCAGCAAAAATATCGACTTGATTTGAGCTGATATCGATGTTGGTTTCAACACTCACATAAGAGCTATTTTCCTGCGGCGTAATGTGTATAGTAAAATATTCAGCACCTCGAATACCATTAATTGAATACCCTAAAGGACTGAATAAATATTGATCAACACTAAAACCGCTGAATAATTGTTCCAATTGTAACAGCTGACTAATTTGTTCTGTTGATTGATGCTCGCCACGTAAATAGTCTGCTACGGTACCAGAAATATGATACATCAGTAATTCATTGGTGGTATCAAGTGGACTGGCTTGATAATGCTTATCTGTGGTAAAAATATAATGGTGATGGCTATCTAAATGACCCATTCTGTAGGCCTGCCCACCAATAAAATCTCTTAACCTAAGCACATCATCGCCAAAAGAGCTGGCTTGTAAATGAGCATAATATTCATTTTTACGCTGATAACACACATAGGAAATCGCTTGTTCGCCTATATGCTCAATGAAGTAACAGGCTGATTCGACTAACGTACTAGCCCCGCATGTGAGCACAACGATACGATCATCCCAAACAAATAAGCTTGATTCACTCAATAAATAAGCATCACAAAAATCATTGCTTATGCTAGATAAAATGTCTGCATTTGAGGCAGCAACAAGCCCCTGCCAAAACGTTCGATCTAAAGACCGTAATTTAGGCGCGGCTGCATCAACAATAATCTCTAACTTTTTCTCTGAACCTTCAAAAAACATCTTAGCAACTTAAAAGCCTAGCCACCTGAGGGTGCTAGGCTTTTTGGATAACAAGTTAACCTAATAGAAGAGATTAAAAATCTTCTAAGTAAGTGTAGCCTTTAAGACCTAACTGCAATTCTTCTAGAATACTAGCTCGCTCATCTTCAACAATATGCTGATTCACAAGCTCTTCATATGTGCGCATAAAGTCAACAGCATCTAGATTCACATAGCGTAATACATCTGCTACCGTGTCGCCTTGTAAAACAGACTCAATCTGGCTTAATCCACGCTCATCGATACGCACTACTGCTGAGTTAGTATCACCAAATAAGTTATGCATATCGCCCAAGATTTCTTGGTACGCACCCACCATGAAGAAACCAATCAAATACGGGCTGTCAGCACTCCACGCAGGTACAGGTAAGGTAGTTTCAATACCTTGACCATCAACATATTGATCCACAATACCGTCTGAGTCACAGGTAATATCTAACATAACCGCACGGCGCTCTGGTGCTTTATCTAATCCCGATAAAGGCAACACAGGGAACACTTGATCAATACCCCATGCATCAGGTAATGACTGGAATAATGAGAAGTTAACGAAAAACTTATCGGCTAATTTTTCATTTAATTCATCAATCACTGGACGATGATAACGGTTATTGTTACTTAATAATCCCTTCACTTCATGGCAAACACGTAAATTAGCTTGTTCTGCCCAAGCTCGGTCAGCCAAACTTAATTGACCCACAGCAAACAATGAGTGTGCTTCAGAAATATCACTTTGGCTATCATGATAAATTTCAATAATCGCACGTTGATCATAACGACCGCTGATTTCTAACCAAGATTGCCACATATTGTGGAGCAATTGCGGTGCATCTTCACTTGGTTCCTGAATATTTTCAGGAAGATAGGCTTCAGTACCTATAACATCCGTAATCAACACTGCATGATGCGCCGTTAAATGGCGACCTGATTCAGAAATAATACGCGGCATTGGTTGATCGTATTCATTACATAAATCGGTTAATACATTGACGATATTGTTTGCATACTCATTTAAACCATAATTCATTGAGTTGTTGCTTTGGCTACGAGTACCATCGTAGTCAACCGCTAACCCGCCGCCGACATCGAAACAATCAATACTGGCACCCAGTTGGCGTAATTCACAATAAAAACGACCAGCTTCACTTACGCCTTGGCGAATGTCACGGATGTTGGCAATTTGCGACCCTAAATGGAAATGTAATAACTGTAGAGAATTAAGCATGTTAGCACTTTTCAATTCAGCTATAACTTTCAACACCTGCGCTGCAGATAAACCAAATTTGGACTTTTCACCACCGCTGGCTTGCCATTTGCCTTTACCTTGGAAAGCCAAACGTACACGTAAACCTAAACGAGGTGTAATACCGAGCTTTTCAGCTTCAATTAATACCATTTTAAGTTCTGACATTTTTTCCAGAACGATATACACCTTATGGCCAAGCTTTTCGCCGATAAGTGCTAAACGAATATATTCTTTATCTTTATAACCATTACATACAATGACTGAACTGGCTTTTTGTGCCATAGCCAATACAGCCATTAATTCAGGCTTACTACCAGCTTCAAGCCCTAATTGAGGGACTTCTTTCGATTTTTGGCTAGCTAAAATTTCTTCAACTACCGTTTTCTGTTGGTTTACTTTAATTGGGTAAACTAACAAGTAATCATTTTGATAATCGTACTTCTTAATTGCATCATTAAATGCTTCGCATAAACTTTCCACTCTGTGGTGCAAAATCTGCGGGAAACGGACTAAAACCGGTAACGAAACGCCTGCTTCAACCATACTTTTAGCTAATTCATTTAAGCCAACTTTATGATCAGGATTTTGTGGGTTAGGTGACACTGTCACTTCGCCATCTTCACGAATACCATAAAAACCTTGGCTCCAGTGAGTCACGTTATAACCCGAGCGAGCATCTTCGATAGACCAATCAGACATAATTATTTTCCGTATTTGTATCAAAGTTAGCAGTGCCGCAATAGGGGCATCTGCTTGTTAAAAATCCAGATAACACAACAAGGTTATCTCAACAGTAAAAGAGTGTGCAGCACGATTGAAGCTACAAAACTCTTGACTAAAAAGGCACTGCCAAGTGCCCTAATGTCATCTCATCTTTATTTATCTATTGCACAACATCTAATGCTAATCATCTTACGCAGATATTCACAAATCATGCAAATTTTACTAACAGAGTATCGACTAGTTGCTGTAACAGGTTTTTTACTGATTTCGCGCACGGTTAGATCACTTTTTAATCCCAAAACCAGTAACATTTTCAGCCTTTATAAAAACGGCGCAATTAAAACCTGCAATTGCGTGTAATGCAAGTTAATTACCGAATAATTACCAGAAAAAAACGCCTATAATCGATGAGTTAAACATCAATAAACAGTACCTCAACCATAAATGATTTTTAATCGTGCTTAATTGGCACAACGTCAGCTAAATTTACGTGTATAATTAAGCGGATTTCCAAAGATCGTCTTTTCATTTTTATCTTTCATTAAAGTAGAGCAGAGTCATTCATGATACAAATCGGTAAACGTTATTCATTAGAAGTCGTTAAACAAGTTAATTTTGGGGTTTATCTAAATGCTCAAGAGCTTGGGCAAGTCTTGCTTCCTAATAAATTTGTCCCTACCGGTTGTAATGTCGGTGATATGGTCGATGTATTTCTTTACTTAGACTCAGAAGACATTGTGATAGCTACCACCCAAAAAGCACTTGCTCAAGTAGGTGAATATGCTTACTTAAAAGTGGTTGCAACAGGCCCATATGGTGCCTTTTTAGATTGGGGATTAGATAAAGATTTATTACTGCCTTTTGGCGAGCAACACAAACCTGCCGAAGAAGGCCACTCATATTTAGTGTATGTTCATGCTAACCATGCCGATGAACGCATCATGGCCTCCTCTAAACTGGATAAGTTTGTTGATAAAACAGAAGCTCATTACACCGAAGGCGAACAAGTTAACTTGATCATTGGCGGCACAACAGATTTAGGCTACAAAGCTATTATCAATCACCAGCACTGGGGAGTGATATACCAAAATGAAGTGTTTCAAAAACTTCGCTTTGGCCAAAAAGTCACCGGTTTTATTAAAACGATGCGCAGTGATGGCAAAATTGATCTTGTGCTGCAAAAAGGTGACAAAGATGAGCTCGATAAAAATGCTCGCTTGATCATCAATAAACTGCGCAGCGCAAACGGCTTTTTACCTTTACACGACAAAACTGATGCCGATGTTATTTATGACAAACTCGCTATGAGTAAGAAAGCCTTTAAAAAATCTATTGGTGGTTTATTTAAAGCAGGTGAAATCACTATCGAAAGTGACGGTATTCGCTTAACTGTGTGAACAATAATCGATTAACCTCCCTAAACTAGTGCAATCCTTTGAGAAAAAGCATGGCTCTGTTATAAAAGTAATAGAATCATGCTTTTTATTAAAAGGATACTGTTTATGGAATTAACCCCGCTAGAAGCTCGAGTTATCGGGTGCTTGCTCGAAAAAGAACTTACAACTCCTGATCAATATCCCCTGTCATTAAACTCACTTACCCTAGCATGTAACCAAAAAAGTAGCCGTGAACCGGTTATGTCACTCAGTGAATCTCAAGTACAAACGATACTCGAAGACCTCACTAAAAAACGCTTAATCAGTGAGCAATCCGGTTTTGGTAGTCGCGTCGTAAAATATAAACATCGCTTTTGTAATACTGAGTTCAGCGAATTACAGTTAACCAGTGCTGAAGTTGGATTAATTTGTGTGTTGTTATTACGTGGTCCTCAAACGCCAGGGGAACTCAAAACTCGATCAAATAGACTGCACGAGTTCACTGATGTATCCCAAGTTGAATCCGTATTACTGGCATTAAGCCAAGGTGAAAAACCCTTAGTAGTACAACTTGCTCGAGAGCCGAATAAACGTGATTGCCGCTTTCTTGAGTGCTTTAGTGGTAATGTTGACGACTATGATGTTAACAGTAGTGATGCCATTGTGGTTTCAGGCCACACGCAGCAAACATTACAGCAAGATACTCGGATTGCAGAATTAGAGCGTAGAGTAGAATTGCTGGAACAAAAGCTCGCACAATTAGAACCCCTATTAGACTAACTTATGCTTTTCGTTAAACGGTAAGCAAGGACAATATTATGGAAAGTACTGCCTCCCCATCAACATTGACTCATATTTGGATATTAGCCAAATATGAGTTAAGCAAACGCTTTACCAATAAAAGCGGCATGATTTCATTAATTGCCTTTATGTTAATTTGGGCAATTTTATTACTGTATCCAATTAAGAGCGCATCTGAATTTATTATGCAGCCAAACTTCAGAGACTTTACCGAAGCACTCTTTGGACCTGGGAGTTTACGCCATCTATTCGAATGGCCAGTTGAAGAATTTGCAGTGTTCTGGCTAGCCGCACTATATCTGTTTCCCATGTTCAGTATTTTTATCGCCGCAGATCAATTCAGCTCAGATAAGCAACGTGGTAGCTTGCGATTTTTAACCTTAAGAGTTAGTCGTAGCAGTTTGTTTTTTGGACGTTTTCTAGGTCAAATGCTGATCCAATTAATGCTTATTGTGTTAACACTATTGGCCACTATCGCATTGGCTCTTTCGCGTGATATGTCATTATTACTGCCATCGATCACCACCAGCCTATTAGTGATGGTGAACTTAGTCATTGTATTATTGCCCTACACTGCCGCCATGGCTGTGCTGTCATTACATGCCAACTCGGCCAGACAAGCGAGTATCTTTGCGGTTATCTTGTGGGCTGTGGTATCGATTTTTATTGCCTTGATCAATATGAACTTCCCCCAACTGAGCTGGTTAAATTGGATATTGCCAGGTTCGCAAATTTCTAATTTAATTAATACTCAAGGGCTAAGCTCTTTCGCACTTGCTCCCATCCCATTACTGCAAACTGCGGTTATTTTATTTGTCGGTAAACACTTAATGAGTCGGAGCGCACTATGAGTATCATTCAATGTGACAACCTTTCTAAACAATATGGTAATAAGCTGGCGCTCGACGCAGTATCGTTAACGTTGACACAGGGCGCACCCATTGCATTAGTTGGTCCTAATGGGGCAGGTAAAACGACCTTATTCAGTTTATTATGTGGGTATATTCAACCCACCAATGGCAGCATTAGTATTTTAGGCCACAAGCCAGGTAGCAAAGCGCTGCAAGGACTATTATCGGCATTACCACAAGATGCAGCATTAGATCCTAATTTTAGTATCGTGTCACAACTGCAATTCTTTGCCCAATTGCAAGGCATGACAACAAAAGCCGCCAAGCGAGAAGCATTACGAGTACTCGCGCTTGTTGATTTAACCGATTCTGCTGAGGCTAAGCCCAAAAGCTTAAGTCACGGGATGAGCAAACGAGTCTCAATAGCACAAGCGTTAATGGGTTCACCTAAAATTGTCTTACTCGATGAACCAACAGCTGGACTTGATCCTGCCAATGCGAAAAAAATCCGCCAGATTGTTAAAGATTTATCAGATAATACAACTTTTGTGATCAGCTCGCATAATCTTGATGAACTTGAAAAGTTATGCGACCAAGTTGTCTATCTTGAGCATGGCAAACTACAACAATCTGTATCGATAAAAGCCAGTCAAGCGACTGACTTTATTACCCTAACAATGAAACAATGTGACATGGATAGCCTCCACCAAAAACTATTGGGGCTAAACGATATTATTCAAGTTAGACGTATCGGTGATGATCAATATGTTATTGAGTACCAAAAACAATCTGGCTTCGCCATTGAAATACAATTATTTGAACTGTTTACGGTGAATCAATGGCAATATAAAGCCTTACTGAAAGGCAGAACCTTAGAAGAAACCTTATTCTCTTAATATTTAAAGATTATTCAGAATATGACTTATGCTCATCAGCTTCGCTAGTGATGAGAAAGCGACTCACTGCACGTTATTGCAATAGTATGTAGTCCCCTTATTTATGATTAACTAGCACTTTTCATAAACAAGGGGATCCAAAAATGTCACTTCTTCATCCCCTCTCAATTCCGCGATAGTCTCTTTATATTAACAATGCTCAAACACTATACATTCCCCAAAAGGCTCTTAAACTCGCACTCCTTAGTCACTCGCTTGGACTAGCAGGCATAGACTGTATTAACCAAGAGTAAATTAATCACACAGCGGCACAACTTACATCAGCCAGTTATTGTCATTACATCTAGCGGATCAGTTTGAGCAAATTTTTAATTACTCAGGTTAAGCTATGGGAAGTAAGTAAGCTAAATACACCCCATTCGGCCTATTTCATTAACCTAGCATTTGTTTTGTTAGCAACACCGATCAACACCTTAATAACCAGCCCATTGCAAAACAATGAAATCAAATCCGCGATACAACCTACTGTTTGATAATCGTTTATTATCCCGAGTCGAGCTTATTCTCTATTAAATGACAAGCCTCAAGCCCATAGCGGCGAGTAATCGATGATTAAACAAACCCTAATGAAAGATGATTAACGCGATACCAGGTCGAAGCATCAGGAAATAATATAATAAACCTAAGTAAAACTGAGATTTATGATCGTAGAAGGTGGATGGTGGATGAAGGATGAAGGACAGTAATTGATCATGACTTGATAAAAACAGATAGTTTTTGATGATAACAACCGATAGCAAGAGCTGGTTGATGATGATTGATATGGGTATGGGTATGGGTATGGGTATGGGTATGGGTATGGGTATGGGTATGGGTATGGCGACAATACAACAAGAGTGTAAAGAGTAAACTTTTAAATAAAAAAAACTGCAGCAATAAATTGCTACAGCTTTAAAGTCCTAACATTTAGCTCGAGCTAAATATTAAACTACTGAAACGTTCTCAGCTTGAGGACCTTTCTGACCTTGAGTCACAGTGAAAGAAACTTTCTGACCTTCGTCAAGAGTTTTGAAACCGTCTGAATTGATAGCACGGAAGTGAACGAATACGTCTGGACCAGACTCTTGCTCAATAAATCCGAAACCTTTATCAGAGTTAAACCACTTAACAACACCAGTAACTTGAGACATAATATAAATCCTGTAAAAAAATAGTTAAAGCCTTAACGGCGGTAAAGCTGGAAAATGCCGGTATTACTTATGTTTACAGGACGAAACTGTTCGTATTGATAAATATAAGCCCAACCTTCAAGCTGAGTAAACTATAAACCATTTTAGAAATAAGTCAACAAACATCGGCAAAACAACCCTATTTATTTAATGCCATCACAAAACGGTTTATCTTTGAGCATCAAATAGTTATTTATATCAATTATCTGATTGTTTATTGTTCGCGTTGATGAATTTCGATTTTAAAGTCTATCTCACATTCGAGCCCTTGCTCTATTATTTGAGACTTTTGTGAGTCACTCAGCTTCCAGGCGTAAGGCGTCATATTAAGAAAATGATCAATATCTTCTGTACGCGTCAGTGACAACGAATAACCAAGCTCTTCATGTGCTAAATAAGTAAATCCTGCTAATACTATCGACTCTTCAGAGTGTAGTTTGGGTTCACTGTAGATCTTCTTCTTTAACGCATAGTGATGCATAGGACCTGGTGACACAGTAATGAGTATTCCTCCTGGTTTTATCACCCTTTGTAACTCTTCAATTTTAGAGGGCGCATAAATACGGATGGCTAAATCAAAACTGTCGTCTGCAAAAGGCATTTCAAATGCACTCGCAACGCAAAAATTCATTGTTGAATAGCGTTTTGCGGCATAACGAATGGCAAACTTAGAAATATCCAGCCCGAAAAGTTCAATATCGGATGGCGTGGCAGATTGTAGTGTTTCAAACAACCGATGACTGTAATATCCCTCACCACAGCCTATATCAAGGATTTTGTTTACATCAGTAGTATATTCAAGCGCTAACTGATTTACCTTGTCACTTAGTGGTTGATAAAAACCTTGATTAAGAAACTCCCGCCTAGCAAACATCATTTCTTTGTTATCACCAGGATCTTTGGTTTTCTTCTTCTGTACTGGTAATAAATTAACGTAACCTTCTTTAGCAAAATCAAATTGATGGCGTTGTTCACATTGCAATGATTTTTGATTTTGTACTAATGGGGCATTACAAATAGGGCAAATATAAGACATGTTGGACTCTAGAGTTACTGAAAAATTAAAGATCGTCTTCACACAGCTTATTGACCATTTCCGACACGTCTTTAGGGGCTAATAGTTCAAAACAATCTAATTTACGTTGTAGTTGTTCATTACTAACAATCTGTTCATTTGATGAATATCCTAAGTTGGTACGCTCTAATGACTGATGATAGGTGCGTAACAACCATTGGTGCTTATTTTGCAATAAATGATCAAGTTTTAATAGCTCGGTTGATACACCAGGGTGGATTTTCCCCGACTCACCCCGCAAATAATCACGTAACTCTCGTCGTACTTGCTCTAATTCACTAATATGAACAGCAAGCATGTTAGAGGGCTCATCATGATCAAACTTACGGCCTAATATCGCTTTAGCCATAACAAGAACTTGAGGTTCGCTCAAAATCCGTAAATCATTCTCTAAGGTTACTAATTCAAAACGAGTTTCGGTAGATAAACTAAAATAAACACCCGCATCGATGTTAATGCTAACCGTTACGCCACGTCTTAGCTGTTCAATACACACCCGAGGCGCAACACCTGTTAAAGGATATAACTTTATCCCCTGCCCCACACTACGTCTTTGCTGTGGAGTGTTGGTAGTCGGCGGCATCGTTTCAAAAGCAAAACTCAAGAACGGCTGAATTCGGGTGATCAGAGTCGCTTGAGTATGACTAACTTGGCTAACCACAAACTCAACCAAAGGACTACTCATCGCTGATAACACTAATAAGTCACTCACACTATCAGGTAAGTGAAGCGTCAACGCAGTAGGTTGAACTATTTCACTCACACAGGGTTGAGTAAATACATGATGCATAGAATATCCCTTTATTACGTTATTGAATTTTAATCAGCAAATCCTCATTAGTCACGAGTAAACGAGTCAATATTAGAATTAATTTAATTGTAGATTAACTCATCATCATTTTTTTATGCTGATAAATATTAACATGATTTTACTCGGGAAAAGGATCTTATATTTACTATTGCTAACGCAATTCAACCGTCCTTATTTTGAGGTGTACACGCCCGTTTTATCGCATATCCATAAAGCGCTTGGGTGCTCTTTCATGTGGTGCAGTTGATTGTTTTCAATGCAGCAACCACAGTGTTCGCACACGTAATAGGCTGTTAATGTGTTCACCCTCGCTTAACGGCGGGGTGAGTGTAACCAGTTCACGGTCAAAGGTTTTCAGGCTAGTAGCCAGCATGTCTAAACACTGTTGGTTGGTGAACACCATGCCAAGTTTAATGTTGTGGCCAGTTTGGCCAAAGCAGGCAGTTTCAATACCTGCAGGGTCAACATAGGTACGTAATACTTCACCTTCACCCGTAGCAACCAATACGCCACCAGTGAGGATGGCACCAGTAAACCCCAAGCGCCATAAGCCTTGTTTAATATTCATGCTGCACCTGGTAAATATGAGTAAAAAAAAAGGGCTCCAATACAGGAGCTCAATGGCGATGATATAACGGGATAGTATGCAAAGAGGAACAAGAGAGAAAGCAAAGCCAGTTACGCAGTGGTATCAAGCTTATATAAACTGTAGCTGTTTTTAGAGGTGAAAACACGCCATATATGGCGTTGGTCGAATTGACTTTGTGTGATATGTAAAACCGATAACTCTTAAATTTGATTTAAAAGTTATCGGTTAAGTGAGTTGCTGCAAATAGAAATTATGCACAAGCTATCGGCAAACTTATTGATGGACAAAAAGGTTACCCACTAAGCTTTAACCCGCTGAATCACATTATGCGAACTATAGTGGGTTGAGATTCACGCAGCATTAAACGGTAATAAAAATGACGCATTTTTTTAGTGTCTGATTTAATCGCCTTAGCTTTCGTAGCCTAACTCTGACCTCATTAAAGCAATAATATCATCTCTTGTTTGTTTGATCTTATTTCCCAAATCTATCATTATCACTTTTGTCGGAGTTTCAAAATTAAAATCACCGGTAACGAACGCCTCTGGTGTCATAGATTCCTTGATCTCTTTTAGCATTTGCGGTTGCATGGCCATCAAGTTTGTATACTGCTTTTCAAAATCATCTAATAAAGTGGCTAAATTCGGAGTGCAAACTATACGGAGGCTAGTTAACTCCGTTGTTGCTTTTTGAAAGCCTTGATTAATACCTTTTGTAAAGTCGTTCATTACCTTTTGGTACTCAACCATTGCCTCTGGAGATGATCCAGACTCATATAAATTGCGACTAGCATTAGGCAAGGTCACCGATAAATACTCATCATAATCTTGAGCAGTCAACCGAGCTGCATCTTCCATTCTTTTGAAGTATTCTTGATATTCTTGTTTACGAGTATCAAAAAGTTTTTCAGTTCGCTCTCTGTGCATTTTGTATTTATGAAGAAGAAATGGTAGTAAACCAGAAGATATAAAAACCATGAATGCTGGAATTATATATTTAGGCTCAATCCATATATCTACTAAACTACAAGCTTCTGCTATTGCCAATAGTATCTCCTAGAAAGTTAACGGCTTATTGAACGGATCGCCCGATAAAGCCGACCGTTTAAGTTATTGATTAATTTCACCCTATATTCCCTATACCTTTGAAGTAAAGCAACTTAATTACTATTACACTCAAATATAAAAATTTAAATTACGAGTTAAAAGTGTCAACTTCAAATGTTAAAACAATTGTGGGTGGCCATGTTTTTCTCAACCGCTGGTTGGACTTGGCCGATGCCGAGTCCAGGTTAATAGGTACACATTATGCTATAGGGATTTGCTTTTTTTGATGCTGGCTCTGAGCTGTAGAGCAGTTTTAAACGGGTAATATGGCTTGATTTGTACGTATTTCATTGCAATTCCTTTGTCATTGTGGTGCTCCATCACATCTTTTTAAAGTCTAACTGATTCAATGAGGTTAATACACTCGATTGAATCAACATTTGGCTCCGCGCAGCGGCTTAGTTTAGCGCTTTGCTAAGCGGCTAAAAATGGCTGGCTATAATAGCGAGGAACGAGCAAAGCCAGCTGTTTGTGTCCGTTTAAGCAACTTGATACTCATTGAGCCTCCTCCCTAGCAAGCCGCATCAGCGGTATGCT
>NZ_JBGOOV010000030.1:0-68445 GCF_041439795.1 Shewanella sp. 5S214 | reverse complement strand
CGGCCAGTGCTGATTGGGCTGTTACTATCGTTTTCACTCTGCAGGTGTTTATAGTTAACTTTTAATTTTTCGTCAAAGTAGGCTTTGGCCTTTAGCTCAAAATTATAGATAGCCATTTCTAGCGAAGTGGGATTTGATGGTCTTTCTGGTTGTGGTTATTTCTTGAGGGGGATTCATCTTTATATTCCATTACAAAAATTGAATTAGGGCATAAGATAAAGCTATGAGCGGTGTTTTTCAAGACCGTTGTCGCCTAAATTGTTAAGCCGCTTCTTTGTGTTCTGGTCAACTCCAGCCGGATATTTTTCTAAAATTATGGCACTTTTAACAACCAATCATGCTTTAAACTACCAAAGAAACATTCCACAACAGTATCGTCCAAACACGCACCAACATCTCTCATACAAAAGGCGATGGTTGAAGAAATACGAGATGTGAGAAATTCGGCATTAAAAGGCTCTGGAAGACGCAAATACGATGGCGCTATTTAGTCGCCGTATCTCGTTAACTAAGTGGTTTTGGGCTATCTACTTTTTAGGCTCAGATAAAGGCAGTATTTAGGCTTTAAGACTCAGCAAGCTCATTGAGGTCAATTTGCGAACGGCGCGCTTGATATTAAGTAAACTGAGAACGGCAATGGGCCATCGAGACAGTCTATATCGGCTTTCAGGTGTCATTGAAATTGATGATGCTTTTGTGGGAGGCAAAAGAAAGGGCAAGCGTGGACGTGGCGCAGAAGGTAAAACGCCTATTTTAGTTGCCGTTGAAAACAAAGGAAAAAGAGCCGGATTTATCGCTATGCAGGCAGTGAACAGTGTTTGCCATGATAACGTTGAAAAGTTTGTTGCCAAGCACTTAGATACGCAGCAAAAAGTTCATACCGACGGTTTTGCTGCTTTGAACATTATAGATAAGACTCAGCAACATGAAGCGAGGGTAACCCCCAGTGAGCTTGTTGATGAATGGCTCCCTTGGGTGCATATTGCCATTGGTAATTTGAAGGCATTTTTGCTTGGCACATTTCATGGCGTCACCGGAAAGTACCTGTAAGAATACCTTAGTGAGTTCTGTTATCGGTTCAATCGCAGACAAATGGAAAAAGAAATACCTAATAAGCTGTTATATCTCGCAATAATTCACACACCAGTACACTTACACTGAGCCAAGTGCATAGGCATGATTCATTATTTATAGCTATCTTACTTTCCGTCAAAAAAATGACTTTTAGCTTACAACTGCAAATGTGTGAATAAAACTCTTAAATACAACTAGATACGACCAACCTAAATGAGTTCATCGTCAAAATTAAATCAGTGGTATTGTTATTTAATTGTAAAACTGATAATATTAACTCCATATAAATAATGCACTTATGATTTACATGGCTATTCTTTAGCAAAAAAACCAAAAATTATGCATCAATATTCACTTTTTTGGCTTTTCAGTTTTTATTTTGAGGATATAATGAGAAATATAATAACATCGCCGGTTCTCATGGCTGTGATGCTGGCATTGTCGGGAGTCGGAGTCGGTTCCGCTACCGCGATGGAACAAGACTCAACACTAGTGCAACCTCGCCATGATTGGCAGCAGGTGCTGGTGGTTGATGCTGGCGTGACAGATGCTGAGATCATGATCAAGGCCGCCGCCGCTAACATGCACGTCATTCGCCTCAATGCCACTGAGGATGGTCTGAGTCAACTTAGCCGTGAATTAGCTAAGGCCACAGGTATTAAGAGCCTGCATATTCTCGCTCACGGAGAGCCGGGCTCCCTGTCTTTGGGTAACGGCGCCGTGACTACGGCATCATTGCAGCAGACACAATCCCTTAAGGCCCTCAGTGGCAAATTTGCCGCTGGCGCCGATGTGATGATCTATGGCTGCGATCTGGCAGCCAACCGCTCAGGTCAACTGCTAGTTGAAACCTTAGGCAAACACCTAGGAACAGATGTCGCCGCCTCAACCGATTTAACGGGGGCTGCTACTCTAGGCGGTAACTGGGTACTGGAACACAAGTTGGGACACATCGACAGCCAGTTGTTTGCCAGCCAGGATGTCCTTAACGCCTATACCGGTACCCTGTCTCATTTCCGTGGTGGTAGCGTCAAGTGGCAACCAGCGGATCTCGATGGCGACGGTGATAAGGATGATGTGAAGTTCTTCGTCAACACCGCCTGGCGTCTCAATGGTCAGCAAACACCTAGCCTCCAGTCTGATACCGGTCTAGCTATTACTTCCCTGGGTTCTGCGATTACTCAGCACATTACTGATACCGATCCTAACAGTGCCTATTCCTTGGTTTCTGGTACTTTCAAGGCACTGAACGTCGACCCCAATCAGCTGTACAAAATCAAATTTACCAGTTGTTGCAGAATTTCAGGTTTAAAAAATAACTCAGATGGTACTTGGGATATCCAGACCCTAGTCAACACCAAAGACGGCAATCAGGCACCGGGTATCGAGATGCCTATTATTCTCGAGGTTGCCCAGCTGCAGGCCGATGGTGTATCGGTTGAGTCCAACTGGACCTATCAGCTTAATGTTGTCGACCCCAATGGTGACCAGCTGCGTTTTCGTATGGCCAACTTGGAAGAACTCGGTGGTGGCAGCAGTGTTAATGCACCGAATCTGAGTATCGATGCCAATACAGGTCTTATCACTTGGACAGGCTCGGGTACCATGGCTACAGGCCTGTATTCAGCGGGTTTTGTGGTAGAGGACTTAGACATCAACGGCAACGTCAAGTCTAAGACACATGTAGATACCATCTTGTATCTACAAAATAAAGCACCTACGGTAAACTTTCAGCTATCAGACAATGTCCCTAAGGATACCAAGACTGTGCTGGTGGATGCAGATACTCCATTTACCTTCTCTATCTCTGGCGCTGGGATCACCAGTTCTAATGTGGGCAACTACAACAACACCGCTAACCAAGCCGTATTGCTCAAGGATGCCAATGGCACAGATTATAGCTTCAGCGCGACAGATATGTTGCCTGGCACCTATCCCATTAACTTCGAGATCAAGGAAGCGGGTCGTATCAAGAGTTACCTGACAATCAATTTCGTGGTGGCCGATCCTATGGGCCCCCAGGTTATCTACTACCCAGGTGATGGTGCTTATTCGGTTAACGGCACTTCCACCTTTATGGATGTGGGCCAAGACGGTCAATTAAGCGATCCCGATGACAATATCTTTAATGGTGGTCATGTACGCCTAGAAGTCGGTCAGGTGAGTAGCGATGATACCATTCTTAACATAGACTCTCATGGTGATGCTACAGGCCAATTGCGTATCGATGGTAGCAATGTTTACTTCGAAGGTTTGTTGTTTGGCGTTATAGATGTCAATGAAACCGGCATCAACAAAGCACTTAAGATTAACTTCACCACAGATGATGCCACTAATACTGCGGTGCAGACCCTGATCCGCAACCTGGTTTTTTCAACTTCAGGCCCAGCAGCAACCGATCCTCAATATAGCAAACGCAATGCCAGTCTGGTGGTTGCCGACCCTTCTGGTCGCTCTAACTTGTTTACCACCACAGTAACCGTCGGTGGGAATAGCAATATTGCACCTGTGGCTAATGGTATTTTGCCGAATGTCACATCTTTTAAAACAGCGGCGTTGAATATCCCTGTTGCCAACGGTTTCTTCACCGATGCCGATGGTGACAGCTTGACTTACTCGGCCATTGGCATGCCTCCTGGGGTTACATTCGATCCTGGCACCCAGACATTTACAGGTGCCACAGCAACTGTGGGCACACATTTTATTACTGTGTCTGCCGACGATGGCAAAGGTGCGGTAGCAACCGCCAGCTTTAAGCTTATCATCAACGCCAACAACGCCCCTGTGGTTATTGCAACACCTGCAGATAGCAGTACAAGTGAAGATGCAGCTATCACGCCAATCGCTTTGGCTGGCGTATTTAGCGATGACGATGCCATCACCCTGGCGGTGACAGGATTACCTGCAGGCTTAAGCTACGATGTAGCGAGTCAGAGCATCATAGGCACACCGACTGTGCCAGGCACCTATTCGATCACTATCACGGCGACCGATACCGCTGGAGTGCAGGCTTTGACCGCCTTCAATCTAACGGTAACAAATAGCAACGATGCACCAATTGCTGCAGCAGCCCTAAGTGACCAAGCTTTAGATATCATCTTGAGTCCCAGAACTTACGCCGTTGCACCAGGCAGCTTTACCGATGAAGATATCGCTCAGGGTCAAGGAGATATACTCACTTATAGCGCCAGCCTCATTGATGGATCACCACTACCCAAGTTCATCTCCTTCAACCCAGCCACTCAAGGTTTTACCTTCACCCATGGCTGGTACGACATAGGCAGCTACAGTGTTGAGGTTATGGCGACAGATAAGGCCGGCAGCAGCGCCAGTCAATCCTTTGCCGTCGAGGTAACAGGCACCAACACTATGCCAATGAAGCATCACTGGACTGATTTTGCCATTAACGAAGGTGAGAAACGTTTCTTCGTGCATAACGACTTGCATTTTATGGACAAGGAACAAAATTACAGCGACGTGACCTACATCCTCAAGCAACTGCCAGCTCACGGCACTCTGCTTAAGAACGGTGCGGTAATGAAGTTGGAAGACAGTTTCAGTCAACAGGATATCGAAGACGAAAAGATCATTGAGTATCAACACGATGGCTCAGAGACGACCACAGACAGCTTCCATTTTATCGTCGATGATAAATTTGGTGGTGTGACTGCGTTGCAGACGGATTATAAGTTTGACATAAGCCCAATGAACGATAACCCGGTCGCTGACCAGGGTATCGCTAACCAGATAACCACCAGTGGTAAGCCATATTCCTTTGGTATTCCACTCGATGCCTTCACAGATATCGATGGTGACAATCTGAGCTATTCACTATCAGACCTGCCAGCTTGGGCAAGCTTTGATGGCAGCAAGATCACTGGCACTCCTTCTGCGGAGCAGCTGGGTGATACTGTGATCACTGTGACTGCCGATGATGGTCATGGCACCCCAGTTTCTGTGACATTCACTTTGTCCGTATTGTTGGACAGCGATCTTGATGGTATCCCAGATACGCTTGATACTGACGATGACAACGATGGCGTAGCGGATACACAGGATGCCTTCCCACTGGATCCAAACGAGTCCGTTGACACCGACGGTGACGGCATAGGTAACAATGCCGACAGCGATGACGATGGTGATGGTATGCCTGATGCTTGGGAAATTGAGCATGGTCTTAATCCCCTAGATCCGAACGATGCCCAAGGCGATGTAGATAACGACGGCCGCTCTAACCTCGATGAGTTCAACGAGGGTAGCAATCCACGTTTAGACGATGTGGCACCAATTGTCACGACACCTGCGGATCTAAGTATCAATGCTCGCGCCTTATTTACTCGTGTTGACCTGAGTCTGCTACAGACAGAAGGCGTAGCTAATGCGATAGATTTGGGCAATGAAACTTGTTGCACTGTCACAGCTGAAGACGTTCCAGCCAATGGCATGATGCTTCGTCCTGGACGCCATGTGATCATCTGGAAGGCGGTGGATGCTGCCGGTAATATTGGCACAGCAGAGCAAATTGTTGATATTTATCCGACCATATCGTTCGGTAAAGATGCCACTGTTTCAGAAGGCAGTGACAGCCGCTTCAAAGTGGTACTCAATGGTGACTCACCAGCATACCCAGTCGTGGTCGATTACTCTGTAGCCGGTAATACTGATGCAGAAGATCACAACTTAGTCTCTGGGACAGTGATCATAGAGCAAGGAGTCGAAGCTACAGTACCCTTTACGGTATTCAAGGATGACACTCTAGAAGGTGAAGAGCGCATCAATCTGGAGTTCGTAGGAGAACAAAACTGGGGCGTTAAGCACACTCAGTTAACCCGTATTGTTGAGCAAAATGTTGCTCCTGAGCTAACACTGCAGGCGCGCCAAAATGGACGACTTATCACTATCATTGCAAAAGATGCTGGTATGGTCGAACTGGACTTGAGCATACTTGATGACAATGCGGAACATGATATTCAATGGCGACTGCCTGATGGCGTCTCTGCTGAAATGGATGACAGCAAGTTAATCTTGAGTCTAGATCCTACCCTTCTAGTCAATGGCTACCTACCTGTCACAGTGACTGTGACTGACAATGGCGAACCACCGATGACATCAGAAGTGACGCTGATGCTCAGAGTGATACCCAACTTGCCAGAAATGGATGATGGTACTGACACAGATGCTGACGGTATCTCAGATCTAGACGAAGGCATGGCAGATACAGATCAGGACGGTATCCCAGATTATTTGGATAACCTAGATGAAACCCATCTGCTTCCTGAACAGGGTCGCACAACTGACGCCTACATAGTCGAAGCCGATGCTGGCGTTAAACTCGCACTAGGTGAAGTTTCTTTTGGCGGTGTTTATGATGGTGCCCAAGTGTCGGATAATGACTTCGCCTTGGCAAAACTTGCCGCTGATGAAGTGCCAAACGTAGGTGGTTACTTCGATTTCATCGCATCTGAACTTCCTGAAAAAGGCCAATCTGTTAGTGTAGTCATGCCCCAGCGTCAGGCAGTCCCCGAACGCGCTCTGTACCGCAAGTATATAGACGGTCAAGGCTGGCTCAACTTCGTTGAGGATGCTAATAACCAACTGAAATCTGCGCCTGGTGAGGCTGGATTCTGTCCCGCTCCTGGCTCGGCTGAGTATCAAACAGGTCTTAATCAGGGTGATTGGTGTGTGCAGTTAACCATTCAGGACGGTGGCCCTAACGATACCGATGGTAAAGTGAATGGTACTGTCAAAGATCCCGGCGGTGTAGGTCAGCCTAAAATGATGACCGTTGAAGTGACGACTAAAGGCAGTGGAGGTGCTATGGGAACCGGAATGATAATATTGGTGGGACTGATGGCAGGGTTTAGACGTTTTGGTCGCAAAGCAGCAGGATTATTGGCGCTGTTAGGCCTTAGCTTTGGCGCCAATGCCACAGAGTTAAGTGCCGATAATCTTTACCTGCAAGCTGGTGCTGGTGTGGTCAAGTCCAATGTTTCTGAGCTTGAAGTTATGATGGAACTGGCCGAGATCTCCAGTACAGCCAAAGTAACAAACTTCGATAACAACGGAACTGGTCACTGGCTAGACTTAGGTTACAAGCTGGATGAACACTTAGCTGTCGAACTGGGCTATATGAGTCTTGACTCGGTGGGCGTAAGTTTCACAGATCAAGTATCACAGTTGGAACTAGACAGTTATCTGGAAAAAGTGGCATTCACTCATCCTGACTCAGCCTCTGGCTTTACCCTAGCCGCGGCCTATCTGTACCCTGTATCTGATCAGGTGACAGTGTCTGGACGCGCCGGTTTATTCAGATGGGACGGTGACTACGGCTCCCTGCTCAAGGTGAGCGGCGATCAATACGCATACCAAACAGAGGCGCAAAAAGGAACTGATTGGTTTATCGGTATGGGGCTGGATTACCAGCCAATAACGCACTGGACACTTGGTGTAGCGATTCGCAGCTATCGCATGAATGATTTTCATAGCGAGTTATTAGCGCTAACTATGGGTTATGATTTTTAAGCGCTTAACCTAACAAAAAAAGCCCGGCAATGCCGGGCTTTTTTTGTTTATGCTCGGCAATCATATTCGAAAGCCTTTGCCGCTGTTTAATCTAGGCAACAGCTCGTAGTTGCCTATCATGGGGAATGCTCAATATCATCAGCGCGCTTATGGCACCGACTAACGCCAACGCCATATCAGACTGCGTATCCCAAATGTAGCCCTGAGTCCCTAAGAACGCCTCGGCATTTTCACCTGTTGCTAGCGCAACCCACCATTCGAGCAACTCATAAAACGCACTAAAAGCTAAACAGATAGACACTATGATGTAATTAAGCCAAGCCTTGCTATTAACCACACTTTTACGGATAAGGATTTCCCTCGCCAACAATGCAGGCACAAAACCTTGGAAAAAATGGCCCACTTTATCGTAGATATTTCTTTGTGCGCCAAAAAGATCATCGAGAAAAGGCACTTCTGCATAGGTGTAATGACCGCTAACCATTAATACTAGGCAATGGAGTAAAATAAAGCCGTACAGTAATGGCGTGAGCATAAAAGATTTACATGCCTCTGCATCTAAGTCAGTTTTGGCCTATGCTTATAGTATAAATCAAGACTAGAAGTGAGATTTGCTATGAAAATGCCTGAAGCGAGCTTTTTTGAGTGGCAACGCCAATTCGGCTCTGAAGCCGAGTGCTTAAGTCACATTAAACAAATGAGATGGCCTAATGGCTTCATTTGTCCTAGGTGCAGATGTGAGCATGGATATGAGCTGACCACTCGTGATGTATATGAATGCAGCCAGTGTCATAAACAAACATCGGTCACAGCAGATACATCAGGGCAAGAGCATGAAATTTCACTTGCCAAATATGACCGTTTCAAGGTAGTCGGGATTGCGATTGGCCTTCATTTGTTTTGCTCTTACTCCTTTTTTAAAGGTCATTTCTGATTGAAGTCGATTCATCGCAATATGCCTAACACATGCCATGATTTCCGGTGCTCCATTACGACGGATACGACAATCATCCTCCTTCATTCCTACATCAAGCTTCCAGTGTAATCCATTTTCGATACCCCAATGTTCTCGCGCACTGCCAGCCAACGCTTCAGCCGTTAACGCTGCTGAGCTTATGTAATACCTAAAGTTTAACTCTTTGGATACTTTGCCTTTTTCTTTTCTATAAGAAACGATTACCCCGACCGTAGTTAACTTTGGCCAATCTGCCGATGCGGGTATCTGACTCATGTCATTGGCAACAATACAGCACCTGTACTCTTCTCTATTTCGTTGGTAATCCGCTTCCTGAAACAACGTTCCTTGCTGACACTGGCGGCTTATTTCTGGCCCTAATAATCTCTCAACTTGGGCAAATAACTTAGGCTGATTGCCTTTAAGCGCCAGCAGATAATGGGCATCTTTATCCAAAATTTTCTGGGCAATGGCTTTCTGATATCCCATGGCATAGTGGGCTAATACCTTTCGCTCTGCTGGCTTTATAGCTTTTTTCAACAATGTCTTTGAGTGCCATGGTTTTGTAAGCTGACATCCGCAAACTGTAGTGGCATAGTTATTTTGGCCACCTAAATAGAGGTGATATTATTACCTCGTAGATAACTTTAGGTGTGCACATGAGATCGATAACCAGAAAAACATTTAGCGCTGAATTCAAACTTGAAGCAGCCCAATTAGTCCTCGATAAAAACCACACAATCATTCAAGCTGCAAAAGCGATGAACGTGGGTAAATCGACTATGGATAAATGGGTGAGGCAGTTAAAATTAGAACGCCAGGGTGGCACTCCCAAAGCATCTCCGATTACCCCAGAACAAATTTAAATCCGTGAACTGAAGAAGCAAATAGCGCGTCTTGAGGAGCATAATCTAATCCTAAAAAAGGCTACAGCTCTCTTGATGTCAGACTCGATGAACAATTTACGCTGATCAGCGCACTCAAGCAGAGCCACTCTATTCTCACAATTTGTAATGCATTCAAAGTGCATCGAAGTAGCTATAAATATTGGCTAAAAAGAAAAGAACATATCGATGCTGATTTTACAATTTTATGCAGTGAAGTGAAGGCCGCGCATCGTATTAGTAATGGCTCTGCCGGTGCTCGAACGATAGCGCAATTAGTGACTAACAAAGGGCTCTGTCTCAGTCGTTATCGAGCCCGTAATCTAATGAAAAAGCTTGGGTTATTGAGCTGTCAGCAGCCTAAACATTCTTGTTGGAAAGCTGCACAAGAGCATGTAGCGATCCCGAATTCGCTTAATCGACAGTTTGCCGTAAACCTGTTGGGTGGGCTTTGTCATTATCACCTGACAGCGAGCTGACCTGTAAAGCCTTGAAAATGGCATTTGAGTTAAGGGGGAAACCTGAGAATGTGATTTATCACAGCGATCAAGGTTCACATTACACAAGCTTGAAATTTAGGCAATTATTATGGCGTCTTCAAATTGAACAAAGTATGAGTCGTCGCGGGAATTGTTGGGATAACGCGCCAATGGAGCGTTTCTTTAGAAGTTTGAAATCTGAATGGGTGCCCGCCAGTGGTTATGGGGATTTTACAGAAGCAGACAAAGCGATCACCAATTACATCACTGGATATTACAGTGAAACTAGACCCCATCAATATAATGGTGGGTTAACGCCAAATGAGTCAGAACGTTTATATTGGAATGACTCTAAAACCGTGGCCAATTTTACTTGACCATATATGGACGCCTCAGCTTTTACAACACTTTTGAATGATTGGTTCACTACCCTATATTCGGCGTCTAAATAGGCTTTTTACCCGCGCCATGATGTAAATCCGAAACCTATTACCTTATCACTACATCGGCATTTAATGCCTTGGTCAAGTCAGGCTCTAATAGGTACGGTTGACCGTTTATTCATCAGTGCATGTAAACTTTTAGGTGATACTTAACGTCTTACGCAAATGCTTTATTAACGTCGAAATTATCGTTACTCGTGAGGATTCTCCATCCTATACGCGCTATTTTATTGGCCAGTGCGACAACGGCTTTATGTCTACCTTGCCTTAACGCAAGAGCATTAAACCATCGCCCCAGTCTATCATCACGTTTGCTCGCAAATCGGCCAACAGCTCTAGCACCATGAATGAGTAAAACACGTAGTTCTGAGCTGCCATTTTTCGTTATCGATCCTAGTCGAACTTTCCCTCCGGAACTCGATTGTGATGGCACTAAGCCACACCATGCAGAGAATTGTCGACCGTTTTTAAATTGATGACCCGAACCTAATTCACTCATAAAGCTTGCCGTGACTAATGGCCCAAAGCCAGGGATCGACAGCAAGGCATTATAGCGAGGTTGCATTTGACATAGCGCTTTAATGTCGTGCTCGATTTGATTAATTCTCTCATTTAAAACACATAAATCTTCATACAAAAATTTTAACAAGTGATGAAGCGTATGAGACAGTTCATGTTCATTGTCTGCTAAAACCCGACTAAGTGACGCTTGTAGTTGCAATCTGCCGACAGAGAAGATCACCCCAGACTCGCTCGCTAGGCTTCGAATTTGATTGACCATCGCGGTTCGATTCTGAACTAGACGACTACGTACACAACGTAATGCTTTAATGTCTTGTTGCTCAACAGTTTTAACTGGAACCATGTGGATATTAGGTCTGAAAGCAGCTTCGCATATAGCGAGGGCATCGTTGGCATCATTCTTTTGGTTTGCAACGAATGGCTTAACATGTTGAGCAGGGATCAGTTGCACTTGATAACCAAGTGCTTGAAATTGTCTTCCCCAGTAATGCGCTGTCCCACAGGCCTCCATAGCAATAAGGCTACCTTCGGGGAATTGTCTAATTTTATCGAGCAGCTTGTTTCTGTTAATCTTTTTGTTACTCATGATTGAGTTATCCATAAGACAAACACAAACTTGAAAAACATTTTTGGCTAAATCGATACCAATAACTTTAATATCCATGATGGAAACCTCCTGAACTATTTGTCAGCTTCAAGCTTGGCATAATACTGCAAGCTTGGGTGCTGAGGCGTCCATCACATCACTACAGCTAGAGTTCGTGAAGATTGTCAATTGGACTTCATATAGGTTTTATTAGAAATATGATTTCGATTTACCTCAAGCTCTAGAAGAGCTGAAAATGTGAGTTGTTTACCATGGAGTCCGCTAAAAGTCGAGGATGTAAGTATTTCGAATAATGAGTTTGAGTTGATTACGATGGAACAATAGGTTTTTAGTGTACAAACTTTATTGTTCCGAAACATCACTTCATTGAAACACACTGGCTAATATAGATACGCCTGTCTTATTCCTCAGGAATAAATAACTTAATTATTAATTTCAACAATGACTTACACCACAAAAAATACTGTCCGAAACTTTCAGGATATATTTACAATTACTCAACTAAGTCAGTACGAATCTCAGTTGCGGGTTATTGGAACCATGATGAAATGAAATCAATTAACCACAATGATTAATACTCTTTGTGGCATTCATTAACTGTTTTATCCACCGCTAATGGAACCGCACGATGCAAAAAAAAATGACCTATTCAAAACCGGCGACCAATGCTGATGAAATATTAGCATTTATATCAACTCCGAATTCAAAACCATTTTACGACGCGATGTTGGGCTTTCTAACCGCTGAATACCAATCAGTTACGGGCTTTGGCCAAAGCGCTATTATCGCTCTTAACCGAATTCCGTCAGAGGTAAAAGCTGACTGTTACGCAGACGTTATTAGAGTGCTTGACGGGTTAGTGCAATCGGGATTAGCAAAATCACGTACAACAATGGTGGTGCAAGGCGAACATGAAATAGTTGTAGGTTCGCGAGTGGATTACGCATTGATGGATGATGAGAAATCAGTAATAAATCAGAATTAATCATAGGGAAATATGCAAATATGACTAATTTAATTAATCGCAATGGTAGCTTTAACTATTCAGCATTTGTTAAGCAATTATCGGCAACATTGGAGCCAGGACAAGTGATCCACCCTCGCTGTGTCAGGGAAACAAGGGGATACGGTAACACCGATCCGATCGAGAAAGCAGAAAAAGCCTTACGAAGTGCCTTTGAAATGCAATTGGGCAGTATTAACCCAAATTTCAAACGAAAACGCGCGCCTCATGGTGGTTATGAATATCTAAGAGTTTAGGCCCGCATGACCCTGACTGTTTGTGCCTCAGTTGCGGGTTTTTCATTTCAAGAGATCATAGGGGTATTCAACAAATACAAGGCACACACCAATGAATACCGCAATCGATTATCAATATATTGACTCTCACGACCATGACCAATATGAATTTGCCGTAGCACGTGCGCAACAGTTATTTTTAGATGGATGGCGTGTCTCAATCGGTTTTTCAGGTAAAGATTCAAGCGCTGCTTGTGTGTGTATAGTTGAGGGTTTACGAAGAGCTAAAGCGATTAGAGGCGATGTTGGTCCACTTCATGTTGTGACAACAAATACGACACTCGATAACATGGTTTTGCATGATTATATTCTAACGCTACATGATGATCTAATTGAATACGGCAGACAACACGATCTCCCCATCGAATGCCATGAATTAAAGCCTGCGTTATCGTCATTACCGGTTGTCGAGTTTGTGGGGCGCGGCAAATTGTTAAGAACCCCTGAAACATCTTCAAATGGGCGTGATTGTGCATTAGATTGGAAGATTAAACCCATGAAAACCTTTTTGAAATCGCTTTCTAAAAAGTATCAAACCGATAAGATTTGCTCGATTTCAGGATCAAGAGATGACGAAAGCAACGTGAGAAAAGGAAACCTCAAAAAAAGAGGCGAAACAGCCCATACGCCAGTTATGACAGATCTTGGTTGGACATTAGCCCTAATAAAAAAGTGGAGCCTCAGCGATGTATGGCACCTATTTGAATTGATAGATAACGATGACATTGAATCTTTTAGCGATAACTTACGATTTATGAAAAAACACTATCCAGCCAGTAACGGAGGCGCATGTGATTTATTTGCAGGAAAGTTAGCGGCCAATAAGAGCTGCGGATCAAGATTTGGCTGCGTGCTATGCGCTCAGGTAAAGGAGGATAACTCACTGTTAAATCAGATAAATATTGACCCTGAACAGTATGGATTTATGCGACCTCTAAATGATTTACGCAACTATATGGTAAACACGCTATACGATTTTAGTAAGCGTTCTACTTTGGGGCGAAAACTGACGAAAGACGGTTATATTAAAGTGGGTTTGAACCAATACAGCCTAGAATACCGCATGGATTTATTGCGATATATTCTGACTATTCAGCAAGATACCTATGAAAGCGGCGGCAACCACACCATTGATTTGATAGACTACCGTGAACTGTTGGCCATTCAATTTGCATGGTCAAGAGAGGGCGGCGAGGAAGCTCCAGGCATGGCACTCCAAATTTGGCATGATATCGTCAACAATGGTCAACGTTACCCAATACCAAAAACGACTCTTGTTGAAAAATCTTTTACGCCAACCTATACGTATTTCCCGTTAATGAAGTTCGTAGAAAGCAATCAGCCTGTTGGTCTAGACGATGAAGGCATACAAGCCGGCGGCAAATTTAAAGAAATTGAACGAATGTTTAATCGAAATGGTGAAAAACATCGCGTCATTAGATATACCGAGTCATCATCGTTCAATGTTGTTACTAAGAATGCGTTTGCAATGACGTTCGTTGAGGATTTTTATCTAGAATTGCTGGAAGACGGCCATTTAGAGAACAAATGCCCTACAGTCATGCTCAAGCAGTTATTAGAATCTGGTGTAGTGACACTGGCAAAAGGAACCATTGGGCGCGTTCACGACGACGCAAGACGTGCACAAGCGTTAAATACGCTAAGAGCCACCACCGGCATTCCTACCGCAGAGGCAATAATGGCATTATCTGTCTCTGAGAAAGTGATGAATGCTGAAATTTCATCGCGTCAAACTAACCAAGCAACCCAACAATCATTGTTTTAACTCTTGTCTATTTGATGCCTGTTGGACATTACCATTCAGGCATCCTATTTGTACGCTAGTTTCTTGGTTTGAGCCGATTAAATTCGGTTTGTAATTTAGTATATTTAGCATCCCAATTTTGAATACTTTTGTTCAATTCACTTATCATCTTATCTGCTGTAACAGCCTTGTTTTTCATCTCTCCTTGACGCTCGGTCAATCTTCGAACTTCAGCCTGAGCGTTAGCATCATCTCTTTCTACACGAGCAAGTCTGGCTCTTAGCTCTTTTTGCTCATCTTCTCTATCACTTAGCAATAGTCTTAACGACGTTTCATTATTAATGGCTAGCTCATATTGGTTGAGGCTATTTACTAACAGTTCATCTTTAGCAGTTAATTTCTCATTTGCTACGGCCAGCGCTTGTGAACAAGCAATGTGTTTTTCGCTTAACGTCGTGAATGATTCTTCTAACTTCGCTATTCGGGCCTTTGCTTCTTCTTGTGATGCAGTAGCGCGAGCTTTGACTTCTTCAACTAAGCTGGTGTTACTTTCAAGTTTAAGTTGATATTTCGCTAGTTCTGTACGTTGGTTTTCATTCACTTCACGTAATTCATTATTTTTCGTGGTGAGTGAGTCTATTTGATGTTGAAGCTGCTCGACTATCAGACGCTTTTCATTGTTTAAGCGTTTTTCTAAATCACCCATTTGCTGCTCAAGCTTACCAATGGCAAAGGCATTTTCTTTTTCTAGCTGTTCTGAATGTTGTTTAGCTTCTCTGGTGAGTAAATGAATTTCATTCTGTAACTCTCGAACCTGGTCATCTAATGTGTCGGCTCTAGTTTGATGGGTAATAATGGCATTATCGGCATTTTCTAGCCCTAAAATTGCCGCATCTCTTTCTTCGGTGAGTTCCACCAATTTTTCACTGTATTCATTTTTCGCATCCGTATGAAACCGGGCAATTTCTGACACAAAAGCGTTTTGAAAGTTATCACTGAAGCCAAAGGAATCAAACAACGTCTTTTTAGAGTTGTCTAACTCTGTTCGCCATTCTTTATGATATTTGTGAACAGTCGATGTGCTTTTGATGTCAGGCAGTAATTCTAAAACGGTTCGAATTTTTACCTTCGTATTTTCTGCGTAAAGCTGATTGCAGATCCTAAATACTCGTTCTCTCACAGATAAGCCAGTTGGTAGAGTGTCGCTGTTCATTGCTATATACCTGTCTCAAATATCAATTGTGCAAATAATACGCTAGCCGTTTGTATCGGTCAAACTTTTTTGTTCGGGCGAACATGTTCGTTTGTTCGCCAAAATATTTTATTAAATTTATATTTATTAAGGCTTTATAAAATATTTTTACAGAACATTTTTCAGTTTTGTTCGCTGAAAACATCAATAGTTGCGCGTTGTGTTCGCCATGTTCTTATATAGGTATATCGAGACGTTAAGCAGCAGGACTATTTATGGACACAGTAAGTAACATTGAGTATGTGGGCGGGCAAATGGGGTTCTTTTTTGGCTCTGAGGATGAACTATCAACCTATATCGCACAAACTCAAGGCAGTAAAAAGCTAAAATGCCGTGTTCAAGTGAAAGCAAATGACTTTCTTTATGATTTTCCTCTATCAAAATTGGGTATGGAGACTCGCTATAACGTGAATGTAGCCGCCATTAAGATCTAATCAGCGTTAAATGCCGCACAAGCTGAGGCAACTCTTGCAGAACAAAAAAATTGGCAAAATACGTAGGGTGGGGCGGCTGCGCCAATGTGTTTAACCCTAATGATGCTAAATGGTCCAAACGCCACAACACTTTAAAAAGCCTACTGACTTGTGATCAATGGAACTCTGCTAAATTATCCACCTTATCAGCTTTTTACACTCCTGACTTCTTGTCTAAAACCATTTATAACGAACTCGTAGAAGCGGGGGTTTGCTCAGGTACATTTTTAGACACATCGGGGTGGGCGGTTTAGTGCGTACCATGCCAGAATCCCTGTCGCTGAAAGCATTGACAAATTTAACCCATTCAATGACATAAAATGGCTTTTGTAATAAGGATATTTCTGTAGATCTAATAGGTGTTGTGATTAATTCTGCTTTTCAGGTTTGGTATATCTTTCCTATAATTATATTGACTTTTATAATCAGAACTCCTTGGTTTAAAGGCATTTTAGGTGAGTTTCAGGTCAATTTGATACTCAATAGGTTACCGCAAAATGAGTATTACAGGCTTAAAAATATTACCTTGCTAACAGAAGATGGTACAACTCAAATTGATCATATCGTTGTATCAAAATTTGGTGTGTTCATTATTGAAACAAAAAATTTGAAAGGGTGGGTTTTTGGCTCTGCTAACCAAAAGCTGTGGACACAGAAAATATTTAAATACTCATCTACGTTTCAGAATCCAATCCATCAAAATTATAAGCATCTAAAAACACTAGAAGCGCAGCTTAGCGCTATTTTCTGTCGTTGTATTTATCGGTGATAGTCAATTTAAAACGGATATGCCAGAGAATGTCACTTATGCAAGTGGTTGCTTATTATACATTCGTTCACATTCTGCTGAACTACTGAATCAACAGCAAGTTTTAGATGTCATCAAAAATATTGAATCAGGTCGTTTAGAGCAAGGGTTCTCAACAAATCAAGCTCATAAAGCGCTTGTTAAAGAAATCATTAAGCAAAAAACTACAAATAAGCTTTGCACAAAATGTGGGTCAGTTATGGTGTTACGTGAAGCTAAAAAAGGCCAAAATGTAGGATCTAAATTTTAGGGCTGTTCAAGTTTTCCCAAATGTAGAGTTGTTGAAAAACTCAACTAACTATAGCTGTTATGTATTGCCGTCATTTATTCGATCTAGGAAGATAAACCTTGGACTCAAGTTCAGCATTTACCACTACAATGTAAATCATTTATGCCCCAAAGCATCTTAGGGCTAAGCTATATTGCGCTAGGCTTACTTTCATTTCTTATGCAAAAGCTAATCAATATCCAACTGTTGGCAATAACAGTTGTTGCTTATTAGATTAACCAATCAAGTAAGATATTTTTGCACCAGTCACTCTCACATATCATTTATTACAAATAAAACAAGTAGCTTTTCAGCATGCGGAGAGTTTTTGATAGTTATTCAGCTATATAGGGAAACGCTAAATTAAAACATTTACAAAACTATTCATTTACATGGCTGTGTGTTTTGCGTACATTTTTAGCTTCTTATGTGATTTACTACTAATGGACTAGTATGCCACACTTTATTGTCTACCGATTTTGTTTGTATCTTTTACTCTCCTTAAATTCTTTTTTTGCCATTTCGGCTTATGCAGCTCCAACACTTGAAGTACCTTCATCTCCTATATTGACTGGATCGAAGTCGGGTTCTGCGGTGCAATTATACTGGTCAATGAGTTGCAGCATAACCTCTGCTAATATTCAAGAGTCACAAGATGGAACGACATGGCAAACTGTTTACGATGGTTTAGGGAGTCCTTATGACGGTGGCATTGTCTCTCGGGTATCAACCCCATCTAGTTTTTCTACTGTTCCCCTTCAGCCTAGCGCTATTGATTTTGTACCTGGACCTACTATATGTATTGGTTGGACAAGTTCAAGAATATTATCATTATCAAATAAAACAAAGCCCGGTTATTACTATCGTATTAAGGCCTGTGATGTAGGTGGATGTAGTAAATACAGTGCTACTGCTTTAGTTGGTAGCATAAGCAATGGTGGAGGTTCTCCAAGTAACGGTATTTTAGCTGATATATCAACCATTCCAGACTCAACCAACGGACAGGTATCACCAGAACAACGTGATTTAGTCGGTGAGATAAAAGGGGATAGTGGCGTTGATGGCGGCGCATTTTCCTATTCAGTGCCTTTGACTATCGCCCCAGGTCGTAAGGGCGTTCAACCTCGCTTATCACTAAACTACAGCAGTCAATCTGGTGAAGGAATTGCCGGCATGGGTTGGAGCCTATCAGCTAATTCTAGTATTTCCCGCTGTTCTAATATTTATGATTTAGATGGATCAACGATTAATAGTACCTTTAGTTCAAGCGATAAAATTTGTTACAACGGTAGCCGCTTAGTGGCAGTATCTGCAAATAATGGCGGCTCTGCAGGGCAATACGGCGCCTCTGGCACCTACTATCAAACCGAGCGTGATGGCTCCGTTATCGTGCAGCAATTAGGTGGCGGGCTAAATAGCAGTAGTGTTTACTTTGTTGCTTCTGAAGTGAATGGCACTCAACACATCTTTGGCCAATCCACAAATAGTCGCATTGTTCCTGCTGGTTTAAGTTTAGCTTCAACGTGGTTGCAAGATACCATCCGTGACAGTCACGGCAATGAAGTCAGTTATCAATATGATGAAGCCTCTGCAGGAAATCGTTATCTTCTTGATATCTATTATACCGGTCATAAAGGTGTTTTAGGGACTCGTCATATTCACTTTGACTACAAGACAATTCCTGGCTCTAAAAGTTATCAATGGGGAGGTTATAGTGTTCATAACAGGCAGTTGATGAGCATTTCAATGAACATTGAAGGGCAAGAGAAAGCCACGTGGTTATTAAATTATCAGGCGCCGACCACTTCTTTAAATGATGCAGCGATATTAGATAATTTACAGTATTGCGATACAGGCAATAACGATTGTTTAACAACCGAGTTTGGTTGGTTTTACCGTCAATATCAACACGGTTTGAAAAGTAGTCATGCGTTATCAAATATTACAAATAACTATACAGTAGGATTAAAAGTAAAGCAGGATGCTGATTATGATGGTGACGGTGTAGCTGATTTATCCGTCCCACTCGATGGTATTTATTTATCACGCACCGGAAATAAGATTACTTATAAAAACTTACCGGGGATTAGTAGTCGTCAGTGGGCAGGTGATTTGAATGGTGATGGCTTACCGACCTCTAATGAAGAAAGCAGTAATACTGTAACAGGTAATATTGATTATGATTTAGATGGTGCAGACGATTTTGTTTATACCAATAGTGCATCTAAGCTTGTTTTTAGCAGTTTTAACGCTGATGGCAGCATTAAAAGTACCTATACTTCAAATATTAGCGCGACTTGTTATACACTATTTATCGCGATATTGGTGATAAGTATTGTTCAAGCCATGCTGTTGATATTAATGGCGATGGGCGTAAAGATATTTTACTGGCGACCAACAAGCAAACTGGCTCGGGTAATAATGTCATTACCTACAAAGCTTATTTACGCAGCGATTCAGGTTCAGGTTTTGTCGAAAAAGGTACTTTCACTGCGCAAGCGAAAGAACCGCTCATTCCAATGGATGTTGATGGTGATGGTGTATTGGATTTGGCGCCAAGTCAATTCCACAAATCATTAAAATGGTACAAAGTTGGATTTAATTCAGTCTCAAATACGGTCTCATTTATTGAGAGAAATATCACTTTTAACATCAATGTCGATATTGTTCATAGAACAAGGCCGAGCCGCTGGGTAGACTTAAACGGTGACGGACTCAGCGATATCTTGACGTTGCATAAGGTGAACAGCACCGACACCTTTTACACCCGCTATATCATTTTCAATAAAGGCAATGGTTTATTTGAAGCACCTCTAAATACAGGTATAAAAGAGCTTGCATTTAGTGGCGGCAACGGCAGTTTTGCTAAGGACCCAACTTATGGTGGTTCTGCTGGTTATGTACACGAGAATTTTATTCAATTTATTGATTATAATGATGATGGTCGTCAAGACATCCTTTATCCTAATTATGCTCGCAAGCAATACCTGTACGAATGCTGGAATTGGACGTCTAACGAGTCATGTCGCGCCGTTGATGGCGGTAATGCAGGCCCTAACGCCATTAGGCAGTTTATTCGTGGTGGTACAAAAACCTTCACCTATGACAATAACGGTAACCGGCTCACGGGTGATGGCGTAACGTTAAGCTATAACGACCAAAACAAGCCGTTAACGGTAGACCGCAATAATGTAAAAAGTATATTCAGTTACGATGCGAATGGTAACCGCTATAAACAGGTTAAACAGCAAAGCGGTAGTGTGGTATCGACCACGTATTATGTGGGCAGTTTTGAGCGTGAAGTGACCCTAAGCAGTACGGTAGATAAAACCTACATTGGTGACCACACTATTAAGATGAAAGCCCATGTGGGCAGCTTAGGTAATCAATCACCGTTCCAGCACGTACTGCGAGACCATTTAGGCAGTGTTGATACCTTGATGGATGCCAAAACCGGTGCCGTATTACAACGCCGCGGTTATGATGTATTTGGTCGTCCAAGAGACATTGCAGCAGGTAATAACCTGTTAACTAGCTGGCAAGGTGTCACCAAAGGCTATACAGACCATGAACATTTGAACGAGCAAGAGCTTATTCACATGAACGGGCGGATTTACGACTTTAATGTAGGCCGCTTTTTAAGTGTTGACCCGTTTTTGCAGTTCCCAGAGAATAGCCAAAGCGCTAATCCTTATTCGTATATTTTGAATAACCCGATGAGTGGGACTGACCCGACGGGGTATCTAGCAGAAACAGATAAAGCAGAAGCGGTAGGTGGTCCGTCAAATGATGCAGAAGTAGAAAAAGAAGGCGCAAAAGTAACAGGTAATGGCCAGAAAAATGAAACTCGTCGTGCAGTCAGAGATCACCGTTCTGCAAGTAAAGCAGGAACTTTTGCGCCTAGTTCTGGTACGTTTGGTGGTTCTACTAGCTATGGAAATTCGTCAAGTTTTATCGCTGGTTATAGCTCTGCGAATAAAGGAGATATGACTGGTGCGCTTTCGCTAACACCCATTGGGCAAACTGTTGATGGAATTAAGTCTGGGATAGATGCATTAGAAGCAGGTTATGAGGAATATCAAAAAACAGGTGATCTAACAAGCGCAGCTGTTGTAGCAGGAAAAGTTGGAATTGAAGCCTATATTGAGCGTAAACTTAAGGTTGCTAGGCTTCCTGATGTTACAAAGAATGTAGACATTTCTAGAGCCAAATACGGTGACGCAGCAGAGCATATAGCTGACGCACAAAAAGCTGGTCATCCAGATGTGTTGACAATTGCTCGCGATGGCGCTAACGCAAACAGAAAAGCTTCAATTGGTGGAATGCCAAAAGTTCCCGGCAAACAACTAGACGAGTACCCTCCTGCGATGTTCAAAGAGGGAGGAGCTGGATCGAGTGTTAGAGCAATCAGTCCCAAAAACAATATGGGGGCAGGCGCTTGCATCGGTAATGCTTGTCGCAGTCTCGCAAACGGTGAAAAAGTTAGAATAAGGATTTTGGACTAATGGCCAACTTAGTTTTACAGATATATTTGTCATATTCTCAGATTTGTATTTTTTTGAGTTCCCTCTCACAACCATTTAATGACTGGAGTGACCGAAATTTCACTCAAGGTTTTTCTTGGCGAGATGGAAGCGTCTCGTTTCGGGCACTTACAGAAGAGGGCTATCATAAAATCAATTTATTCATCAACGAGCCTATTCCTAGTATAGATGAACAAGTTGTTCGGGCGTTCAAGGTGCCTTTTGAAACATCGGATGGGAATATCGAAATTGCAAGTATCTCAGATTCAACTCATTTGGAGATAGCTCCAGGAAAGTACTCATTGCAGGTTGAGTTTCTTCAGTTTGATGATGGAGATATGCCTCAAATAAACATCAGACTAAACAAAGGGCAGACCAAATTCACAATATTGAGAGCTGATGAAGAATTGATTCTTGATGAGGATTTAGATTTGGAGGCTGTACCAGCAACATAGGGAACTTCAGGGTCAGGTCTTGCCTTTTCTGTCAAAAATAATTAAGACATATATGGACGCTCCCGGTGAGCCAAGATAATACTCTGCTCACCGAAGGCTTTTTGGCCTTAGTTTTCTATTCTATTACTTCACACTTGTCATTGCTTTTAATGTGCTCATTTACCGCTTAAAGCGGTTGTACTGACATATATTCGGGCTTAACAGCCAAGCTGCGCCCCTAATGAAATCCGTACCACTGCGCCTAAAAGTGTGAAACACCCATGCGGATTAGGGCTTATCCTATCCTTGTCCTGTTCGGGCTTGCACTGGTTGGACTGAGCCATTTTTTCATCATTAACAACAACCTTGGTGAGTGTTTAACGTGCTATCTTGCCGCTCTTATCACCCAAACGGGTTAAATACCCTTGTCTCGAACGAGCTGCGCAAGATAGCGACAGCGGGATTAACAAGTGCCATGGCTTGCTCCTTGATTTGCAGCATATTGCGGAGCATAAGGCACTTTTTTTGTAATAAAACCCACATCAGTCTGGCAAGCCTGTGGGCGGTGGCAACGACAGTTGTGCAGATGCCTTTTCGGCCTCTTAACTGCATTATCCACTGATTCAAATCATCATTTTTTTTACTGGCATGGCTAACGACTGTTCTGGCGCCATGAATAAGCTGTTTATGTAAGTAGCAATCGCCTCGTTTGGTAATACTGCCATTGACACTCTTGTTGCCTGAGGCGAATTGTTGTGGGGTTAATCCTAGCCAGACCGCCAAGCTTGGCCAGCGCCAATGGAAGCGGCAAACGCCGCTAATTAACATGGCCACCCATGCCAACTTGCTAAATATTGAACACTCAACAATTAACATGAACCATAACATGGCCACCCACGATTACTGGCTAAATAAAAAAATTAACATAGCCACCCATGCTAGCTGGCTAAATATTGAACACTCAACTGCGCTTTATTTACGTTTTATCGACATGGTAATTAAAGATGGCCAGACCAAGACAGACAATCGTTAGCCTAGAAGATACGCCTTATTACCACTGCTGTTCACGTGTGGTGCGTAAGGCCTTTCTGTGTGGTATAGATAATTCAACAGGTGAGAATTTTGAGCATCGGCGTGAATGGGTTGATTCTCGCATCCTTGAATTGGCAACTATCTTCGCTATTGATATATGTGCCTACGCAGTCATGAGTAATCACTTACATGTAGTCGTTAAAGTCGATGCAGCTAGAGTGAAACACTGGTCAGATAAAGACGTGTTGGTGCAGTGGCACAAAGGCTTTAAAGGCACCTTACTGACACACAAGTTTGTTAAAGGTGAATACCTAAACGAATTTGAGTTTAAAACAGTGAATGATTGCATTACCCTATATCGAAGGGCTATCCACTTAGCACAACCAACCACTGTATATTGTGGTTATCGATTTTTAATTGATTGGTACGTTATCGGCTTAGAACGCACTGCTTGTTCAAGCAACCTGTAGAATAATAATCCCCGAGAATCTGACTTTCTTCTATTGAAGCGAAATGTAAACTCATCTAAATAATAATCAAGTTGCTTAGCCTTTACCGCGCCTTGATATGTACCTAAAAGCCATCTTTTACATAATGATGAGACTCGATGTACCCCAGCCATTGTTTCATGTGCAGGTACAGATGAACCTAAATGCACTATTAGGTTATGCTTATATCCTTTCTTGTCTATTTGTTTGTATGCTTGAGAGCCATCACTACAAATTGTACTACCAGGTTCAATTACATCTTGAATGAATTGATGGATATGTTCTTTGGTTGCACTTTCCACTTGCCTTAAACGTATCCGGCCAAATCCAGAGCGTGATAGCAGCTCAACAGCGACCAAAACGACAGCCTTACGCTTACCCTGTTGATTTTTAATAGATGATTGGGGAACGACACTACCTATTAGTGTTTCGTCAACCTCTACAATGCCGGACAGTTTATCCCTTTCAGGATCAACCATGGCATGTCTTAACTTGTGCATTAATGACCAAGCGGTTTGATAACTCCCAAGACCTAATAACCTTTGAACTCCAAGAGCGCTGACACCATTTTTTTGATTTGTAATAAACCAGACGGCAGCAAACCAACTTTTCATGGGGGTTCTTGTTTTATCAAAAAGTGTACTTGATGTTACTGAACACTGAGAACGACAAGCATGACATTTTAACTTGCCATTACTTAACTGATAAGGTGATTGATGGCTTGAACAGCTTGGGCATATGAATCCGTTTGGCCAACGAAGTTTGTAAAGGTAGCTAATGCAGGATTGTTCATCATGAAACCAATCAACAAATTCGCCCCAACTTGTAGGGTAATCTACACCAGTTTTTAATAAATACGATGAAGTTTTCATCACTACATATTGATACTGGTGGCGCTAAATGGATAGCCCTTGTTTATTTACAGTTACTCTAACACTAATTACACCTGAATTCATAATGACAGTTCGAATTACGCTGGACTTCAGTAGCCGGTTTTTCGATGCATGTTGTACTAACTGCAAACGTTAAACCACTTTGCAGTTAAGGAACTTCTCGTGAATTATTTAAGCTCGTTTTACCTAGAACCGGCAACAGTAAATGCTATTGATCGATTTTCTAAACAAGAATTAAAAACTGTATTACTTTCTCGGATTATCTATAAGATAATGAATGATATTTTTAGCAAACAAACACTAGCCAGGTTCGATAAATTATATCTCATCAATGGTTTTAATCATAAATTGCAAGTTGACGAGGTTAGTAAGGTTGCTGTCAATAAGCTGCTAAATCGGGATGTTATCGTAACTCTAGATCATCAATTACTTAATGACGCTTGGAAAAAAGTTTATTCGGCCGGTCTATGCCCCACGAATACTGATGTTAGTCATTAAGCATACTCTTCACATTTTACAGGCAACCACATGATCCACTTTGATGTAAATGTCATAACTCAATTTATTTATGCCTTTTCAGCATGTTTGTTTTCATTCATCACCATTGTTTACGTACGAAATATGTTGGCAGAAATTACTAATAATATTGCTTACAAGGTTTTGGGCATTGTCGGTGTGCCTATTCATGAGCTCTCTCATTTGACCACAGCGCTATTATTTAATCATAAAATAGTTGACTTTCAGTTATTTAAACCTAGTAGGGATGGTTCCCTTGGCTATGTTTTACATAGCTATAACCCATCACTATTTTCTCCTATTGCTAACATGTTGATTGGTATAGCACCGCTTTTTGGAGGGACTTTAGCTTTTATAGGTGTGACAAAATGGTTACGACCAGATGTGTTTGATTATTTTGCAACTTATATTGAGTTATCAAACGTGCTGAATGGCGATTTAAGCGGGTTTTTAAGTAAATTGACATCTATGTTAGATATTATCTTATTTTCTTCCACAAACGTTTATTTAACTGCCTTATGGGTGTTTGTTAGTAATTCCCTTGTTGTTTACTCTGTTCCGAGTAAAGCAGATTTCTCTCAAAGTAAAATAGGGCTCCTTTTAATCATCGTCATTATTCTATTGTTAAGTATATTGATGCCTTCGTTCCTTGAGTCGATAGGGGGCCTTATTTTATCACTTAGTGCAATATGGATTGCAATTGCACTTTTACACCTGGTGATCCTCTTAGTTACATTCATGGCTGTTTTTGTAACTCGGTTAATCTTCCAAAGTGGTAATAGACCTTAATGTTTTTAAATTCAAAATAGAATTCTCTTATAATAGATATAGGAAATATAAAGAATATAAAAGATATAGATCTATAGGAGAGACTAAAAATCTAACTTTCCATATGTAAAACAACAACTTAAAACGCCATAATTATGTAATCATCAACAAATCTTGTTTTACTCGATCAATTAAGTGTTGATAAAGATCTAATATCCGTTTTTAACGATCATTTACTTAGTTTTCGAGATCATTATAACGGCTTTCAAGATCTTTTATTTGTTGCTAGTTATCCACAAGATTAAAAAATAGCCAGATAGTTTGTTATTCACTCTAAACACCCACTAAATTTACATTTTGTTGTCTTATCCGATCATTAATTTGTTTCCACTTTTACATTTTTATGTTTTTTGGGCCTTTTTTTTAGTCCTAAGCCTAGGTAGTAAAAATATTGGGATCATTTAGTTGGCAACAAACGGATCTTTAAGTTGGTGTATACAGATCACTTTTTGGGCCATCTAAAGATCAATATTTTGTTGTTAAGGCGAAGAGATGATTAATAACCCACTTTAGATTTGGCTTTCATTTGCTTAATCTTCTCTAAAAACTTCAATTTATCATCTTTAGCTTTTTGTTCTGGTTCAATAACTAGCGCCGCCTCACGCTCGTTAATAACTTCATAAATCTCATTAGCCGTAGTTGTATCTTCAAACACCATATATGCTTCAGCTAACAAATTCAGTTCTGGTATTGTCAGCTTTTCATTCTTAAGATTTAACTTCGTTTCAAGCTCCCTAATAGTATCTTTAGCTGTGTCTTCGCTCATTGAAACTTTATGATCAATCCATTTATAGTGAAACTTTATGCCGATTGTAACTCTACCTTTTTTTATTAGGCTATAACCTAACTCGCCTTTATCGCTTTTGAATAAAACTAGCTCGTGCTTACAAATTTCGTTGATTTCTTGAAATGAATCTGAGATGCAACGTTTTATGAATACACCAATAGGGCCTAAGCTTTGGTTTCCTTTACTCAGGTTCCCGTTTTCGTCGAATAGCCCGAAATATCCTTTTAACTCATCGATTGTTAATGGTCGTTGATAACCCTCTTGCTTAAATCGAGATAAGATTTCATAAAGTCGCTTACTGTATGATTTCTTAAGTTTGTACAAAGGTTTACGATTGATTAACGCATACCCTTTCTTTGAGTAATCGATATATTGTTCTTTTAACTCAGGGTTGGGAATGATTATTAGCTTTGCATTTTTATATTTGATACGAGCAAGAATAGGTATGTAATCCCATTCGTCAGTTTCGCTATTAGTAAAGCCTACCGTTCGGGTCGCTAATCGATCAGCAACCGGGCTTAATGTCGAGCTTAAATGACTCGATTCAATATCAAACCAATCCGAAAGGATTTGTGCAGGGAATTCATATGATGGTCCAGATTTTGATTTCCAATGATCTTCCCTCATGTGAGCGACCATCAGATTAAAAATATTTTGCTCATGGACAGAGAGACGTTGCCGCGAAAAAATCAATTCATGAGATTTCTTAAATACTTCTGGCATTGATTCCTGCAAGCCTAAATCTACATGTTTTTGTTTTGGTGCGTTGTCTTTACTGTTGGATGTCATCTTCTTACCTTATTACCCTATCCATTGATAAGTATTTAAGCTTTAGCAATATTACATGTATTTGTCATATCAGCAAACAATTTATTGTTGTTCAGACGGACAGAAAATTGTTGTCAACAAATACAGGATTACGTTGTATGTCGTTACATTTTTCTGTTGTATTAATCGCTGAATATTGTTGTCGCTCGTTACTAAACATTGTTATTCAAAATTGCAGGAATTTGTTGTCAAAATAGCGCATATGATGTGTTAGTAAGGCGTTTAAGTTATGAAGTCCTTATAAAAATCCCATAAATATACATTCATTTTCCGCAAATCCGATTATTATTCTCGCGACTAAACATAAAGATATGTTTAGTTAACGTGTTGTAATAAAACATAAAACATAAAACTAGCAACTAATAGATCATTTTTATGTTGTTAAGATTACATAATCTTGGCATCTTTATTATATATTTCTGTTCAACCGATGTGATAACCGTTCTGTTAATAAATCAAAAAAATGACACAAGTTGCTGATTAATATGATTTAAAAATAATATTTTACCGCATGTTTGTTTTTTTAATATTATTCCTTTACATTTCTCCATATGAAAATAAACCATATAAAACAGTGTTTTAAGTTAAATTCTTTATTTCAACAACAAAAAAGTGATCCTTTGTACTCAAAGGATCATTTTATTGGTAACGGGAATTCTTGAATTTAACACCTAAGATACTGATTTAAAAATATTAAAGTATTTCCGTGTTATAGATCATAATAGTGTGCAACAACAAAAAAATGTATTAATTGGTTCAATTGCACCAAAAAACAGTAATAGTCATGCTAAATGCAACATAAAAGTGATCTTTAACCGGTATTCAGTAATATTCACTCATCTTAAATTCTAAATTTTATGTTTCTCTAGCACTGATAACCTTGCGGCCTCTTTTACACCATTACCTCTTGCCCTGTACTTTTTCATTAACTCGCGATCGTCGGCATCGGTTGAGAAAATCATTAACGTTTCAGGCTCAAGCTCCAATCGGCAAATCTCACTCATTTGCTTGTGGAAAATCATGATTTCTGAATATGAGCCCTTTTTAGTATGAACCGTTTTCATTTGCTCAAATTGCGCGTCAGAAGCTGTAAATGATTGAGTATTTTTAATCTTATCTACAGAAGAGGGGTCTTGCCCCAGGAACAACTTCCAGTCAGTATTGGCTAAGATAGCTTGACCCACTGCATTGCCGGTAGCGTCCATCAAGTTCTGTGTAATAACGCCACCCGACGCACGTACTTTACGAAACTTACGGAAAGCGGCTTGCAAAAACTCACCGACGAATTCAATCAGAGCGCCCTTATCGCCATCTTTATCACCGGCCATCCATTGCCAAGCTTCTTCAAGTAAGAATAAACTTTTGCGTGCAGTACCACCTTGGAATATTTTGTGCTGAATTTGATTTATCACACCAAGAATGACCACCAGCTGTAAATGCAAATCATTCTGTAGTTCTTCTAGCTCAACGACGACTAGGCGGCCATCAAAGTCAATTGCAGGGCGCTTGTCTGAAAACAAATGGCCATATACGCCGCCCTCAGCAAATATCATTAACTGTTTGCCGATCTGTCGCATGTATTCTTCAGGATGTTGTAAGCAACGCTCAACAAAGATAGTGACCGTGGACTTTTGCCCTAATTCATTCCACATGCCCGTGAGCATTGTCATCATTTCTGCTCGTTGGACTTCTGTCACGCCATGTTTTGGTGCCGCCATCGCTTTAAACATGGTCAATATCATTGGCCCTTGACCAATATCGCCTGTCCATTGATGAATAGATGGAAAGGGATTGAGCGAATATTTGAAATTGTTATCGAACGAAATAAACTGACTGTCAGTGAACATTTCTGCTAAATTTTGATATGAACGGCCACTGTCTAAAATAAACACTTGGGCCCCATCATCAAATTCTGGCAATTCATATAGCTTTTGATGTGGTTTTCGTAACAGTGATCCCCCAGGCTTAACTCCTGAGTTTAAATAACAGTTCACAATGTAGTTCACCAATACCGACTTACCTGAGCCGGTTGCCGCACTGAGTAAAAAGTTATATCCGCCATCAGTCTTAAATAAGTCCCAAAAGAAGATTTGGCCGTTACGCGTAGATAGCGGAACTATAGGCAAGTTTGTATTGCCCTTCCAATTACTCATATGGGGAGTCAAAAAAACTAGTGCTTCTGAGGAGTAGGTCGAGTGGCGACGATAATTTGAATACCCTTTATCCATCATGCAAGGGATGTTTTGTAAGAATAGAGGACCCGTTAATACTGACTCTGGAGTAAATGTAATTCGTTTCGTTTCAAAATAACGCTTCATTTTTGCTAATGAGCGTTCACTTCTTTCCGCTGAGCCTGAAAAGATAATTACATGGGTACCAGAGTGGGCGATTTTTGCCCCGCGCTGATCTATCTCTGTCCAAAGCTGGTCATAATCTCGCTTTTGGTCCGCTAACCCTTGGAACCACTCTAAAATTTTACCTTTTGCTTGGCCTATTAACCATTTCCTACCATTGGCTATGTCACTTTTTGCTTTCCCTTGCTCAGGATAATGAATTAGCGTCGAAATCATGAATGGATCACCATGAGCAACCCCACCTGACATCCAGTCACCCACTAAATCAAACATTTGCCCATAATAAATTTCATCAGGTAAAGACGATAACGACATGATTTTTATGTGTGTTTGATTGTCTGTTTCAAATTTTACTTGCCCATCGGATTCAACTTCTTTAGGTTTGCCAGTGATAATACCGTTGGGGGTAAAATGAACTGTATTTCCATCTTCAATAATTTGTTCTGAAAAGGTCTTACAAGCATTCGGTTTAACATTGCTATTACGCCAAATAGCATCTTTTGATGTATTCATTAGCATCTGAAGACGCCATAACAAATTATTAGGTGCTAATTTATTCGGTGCGAACCCAACCCCTTTTAAACTTTCTTCAATATCTAAAATGAGCGTGCGAAAACGTTTTTCTTCACGATCATTGGCAAGTAGTTCTGCTGTAGGTACTCTTACAGTAAACCAAAACTCAAAATTACGTAGACGTGCACCATTATGCATGTCTTTATGCACCTTACTTTCAAGGTCTTGAGCTAACGATTCGGCCATCGATGTGGTGAGTTCATTATCATTACCCATCAACCGATTACCACGAGTCGTTTCATATTGATTAATGAAGTAACTTATATCTGGTATAGCAACTAATTGAGCTTGGATAGTCGTATCAGCTGGATAATCCTTTTTAAAAATGGCATCCAATGAGTTTTTTAATTCTTCATTGCAACCAGGAGTTGGCTGACAACAGAACATGACGGCCATGCCGCCACCTTCCATGATGTAGTAATCCGATTCATAACCAACGAAACCAAACATTTCATCAACTTTGTCATAGTCTGCTAGTTTGCGAATTTTATTAAAATAACTCGAAAAAACACCCATATTACTTTCCTTGTCTTTCTGTTACACCCAAGCTGTTATAACCTTGCTTAGAATGAGATTGTCGGCGTTCCTCTTCTTGGGTAACTTGCTGGATCTGTAATGGAACTATTCGGCCAGGACGGTCATTCGCTTGCTCTCCCACTAACCATTTCTTAGGTGCAACTTCGACATATACAAATCCTGGCATGTGCAAATCTCCATCACTGTCCGTCCAAGACGCAACAAGAATACGCATCGTTTTGGGTTGCTGCAGCACGGCTAATGGTTCAGGTGCTAACGCCATTGGTGATTCTCTATGAACCATTAATTGACCATGTTCATTTTGCACACCCTCAACCGCCCCAAACGTCCTGTTTGTCGGTTCTTCGATTAATTGGGCTTCTGGTAATGTGTCGTGCCTTATGTGCGTAAGAGGCTCATATACTTCGTTATTTTTATTGTTTTTTCCTATATTTGACGATGAAGCAGGTTGATTTACGACTTGTACACTTTCTACTCGTATCGGATTTAATGAATCAGAGTCAAAAGTATAATCCGTGCCTGATGCTGGTTTAGCTTCAGCATCATCGCCTGTAGTGCTTTGAATTTTCCCCATCGACACATTAAGTCCTTCTAGACTACTTCGATTGTTTGTTAGGTCGTGTATTTGACGCGCTGATGAACATGTCGCACCCTTTGTATCATTTGGACAGGCGAATTCACTCTCACCTACCTGTAAAGCACAGCCAGAAGAAAGAATGCTTAACGTGAAAGGGATCAATAGGGCTAATTTATTCATTTATTGTTGCTCCGTGACATCGGCCATCGCGTCGGCCATAACTTGTTCGCTTGGGGATTCAATCACTTCATTTGAGGGGTTTTTAACAACAGGGATTTTTTTCACTGTTTTAGCTGATGTTTCAGTAGTTTCAGCCACCGGGGCTTTGGGCAGGTTTTGTAACCATTCAATCGGTTTATCAGGTAAGCCAGCAAAGCGTTTGCCATCAATGCGAACAAAATAAGGGATCTTGCTGATGTCTAAATATGTCGCCATCAACATAGGTGTCATCACTTTCTTTAAATCTGTTTCATCACACTCGCGTTGCGCGATATCATTTGCATCGCCCGTCATTAAGACTTGCAGTGAATCTACTGTCGAATACCCACACCATGCTTTCATAGATGGCGTAATTGACCCTTTGTCATGCGGCATAATAATCAAATCTAAATTTACTTTGCTCGGGTCAATGTTCATTAAAAACTCTTGAGACTGTTTAGCTGTTGGGCTAACAAATACACGAGCTTGTTTTTTTAATGATGGATTGCCAAAGGGGATAACCGCCATTTGGTCCATTAGCGTGCCGTTAGCAAAGGTATCAAGATGTAATAACCAAGAATCTTCGGCTTGCTCAACCGTTTGCACTGGCGTCATTGACCATAAATCTTTAATGTCACCTTCTATTAGGAAGCGGCCATTGGATGAAACGAATATTGGAGGCTTACCTTTAAGCTGAATCAGCATGACATTTCTAATCGGCAACATTCGCACATTTTCTACATCACCCAGTTCACTCATCATTTTTTTCACATCTTCTGAAAAACTCGATTTTATATCTGATTGGGCTTCTTTTAATTTGGCCGCTTCTTCAAGATCAAATGCCATTATTGACGGACTACAAAGCAGCATTGCTAACGTCAATCCTGTTATTAGCTTCATCCCGCATTCTCCAGTGTTTGTAATAATTGCAGAGCAGGTCGATAGCCTGGCACCATTTCGCCATTTGGTAAGATGATGGCGGGTGTACCATTAATGCCTAACGATTCACCAATTTGATACATTTGGTCTACTGGGGTTTGGCAAGAGCCTTTAGCTATTGGGATATCATTCTTAGCGTCAGAGAGGGCTTTGTTGTGGTCTTTTGAACACCATACATCCTTCAACAGTTTGTCCATTTCGGAGTTAATACCGCCACGAGGGAACGCTGCATATGCGATGGTGATGCCTAAATCGTTGTATTGTTCGATTTCAGAGTGTAGTTTTCTGCAGTAACCACACGTTGGATCAGTGAACACAGTGACGCGATATTTTTCATTTTGGGCAGGGAACACAATGAGTTCATCTTGAATGGCTTCCATTTGCTTATTGGCAAGCTCACGTTGTCTTACCGCGGTTAAATTAAGTAACCCATCTGTAAAGCTATGAAGCGAACCTGAGAAAATATACTCACCGTCTCGAGACACATAAAAAATGCCTTTTTCTGACTCTAATTGATAAAAACCTGCCAGTGGTGAATCACTAACTTGATTGATTTTGAAAGGTAGTAACAACTCAAACTTGGTTTTGGCCTCTGTGGTCGTTAAATCAGCCGCAAGTGTGGGGGCTGACATTACGACCGATAGAACAGTTGCCAGTATTTTAGTGTTTGCTAGTCTCATATCTAAACCCTAATGATTGAATTCGGGATAATTATGTCTTACTTTTTTTTTTGCCTTGTCGTTTCAGTGTCCCAAAGGGCACCTGAAACGAAAAACAATTAAAATAGTGGTCATTTTTGTAGAAATGGATAGTTTGAGAGGTATGTATGAGTGAAGTAATGGAGTAGTTTACTGAACCTGTTTTGATGACAGCGGAAAATATATTACCAGACCCTCTATTTTAAAGTGATGGAGCGGTATTTTATCCAACTTTTCTTCGTTTAGACGTTTTATTTTTCATTTACAAGATGTGCGTTTAGATTAAAGTTTGATAAAAAACAAGGCTACCTTGAGCGGTAACAGTGCTATAGTTTGATAATTTATCTGAGTAATAACATCATTTTTTTATAATAAAAAATGTTATTTTCAGGCTCATTTTTGGACAGAAATGAGTCAACGACTTTTCTAAATTAGCAAAAGATAGATTAATTCAAGTATGGCAAACTCCGATCGGCAAAAGGTATGACCTGCCCCCAATTAATTCACTAAGTTAAAGATTTAGATCAGATGATTCATAATCTCAAGAAACAGCACAAAGCCTGTGCTGTTTAATTTTATTATGCTCAATTAGTTGTATTGCCCGATATGAATAAGCTACATAATCTCTGGCAAAGGTGGTTTTTCTTTACCAATACGAGCCTTGAAGTTATGAATATCCGTTTCGAAACTTTTGTCTTCTGTTTTTAGAGCAAATTCTAACATACCATCTGTAAATCTAGTTAGGTTCAAAAGATTTGATATGCGCTCATGCTTGAGGATTTTTCCATAAAGTAAGTTATGATCTATATAATCAATAGATATAACAGAAACATAATCATTGTATTTTAGGTATCTTGCATTAATTCTTTGCCTATGTGCAAATTGAATCCTACAATAATCTCTTAATATCAACCCACAACTTTCAATTAATTTAGATGAATCGCCAAGCTCATATTTTTGAGCAGAGTTTAATATTTTATCAAAATGATATGACAATGATAAGAAATCTTCCTTACTGAAGTATTTTAATGCATCACTTATTAAAAATTTGTAGTTCTTCTCTTGATTGTCAATTACATCATTTAGTAAGTTATTTAGCATTTCCTCATCAAAATTTAAAGTATATGTTTCACTATAAAGTTCTTTAAGAAATTCAATAAAATCCTTATATTCTAGTTGGAAGTCTAGGTTAGGGTTATCTATAATGTCCAATTCTACTGGGTATGTTTCTGTAGGAACTTGCAGTTTCTTTTTGTGTATAGAATTTAAGTTATATTCAAGATATGCTTCACGTCTAATCGGTGACGTTGAAAGTGTTAGAATGAATTTGTAAGATAGCTCTGAGTCGTTTAGATAAGTGACAATCAAAATGACTGTCGACATAATTTTCTTTTTTAGCAATTGATCAAAGTTGGTGTGCGTCACCATATTATCAAGCACATTACAAATGGTTTTAATTAGTCTTTCTTTCTGATTGCTACAAAGAAGATAATACATACCATCGACTATATTTTGTACTATTTGAAAAGAGTTGTGAAAGCACTCGTCTCCGAAAATTAAATCCAGCGCGGTTGAATATGCACCAGATGTTATTTCTGGATAATATTTTAATATAGTGTGGTCATTAATATACTCGTATAGTCTATCATTATCTTTATCATCTAACCTCATCGATGAAAGCTCTTTCCTTCTAGACTCAATCCACTCACTAGCTTTGATTTTTTCATTTATTTTTGTTCGTCTTTTAAAAATCATTGGTGTGTAATCTGGAAGATAATCAGGAGAAATTTTCTCTCCGAAAACTGAAATTTTCATTTCATTTTGTAAATCATAATTATCTTCAAAATACTCAGTGGACTGAGATATTATAAATCCTATATTATCATAGTGAGAGAAAGGTTTTCCCACGTTACCACTATTTGGTTGAGTCCATGCAGGGAAGGCTGATTTAATTTCCGTTCCTTTGAACTGAATAACTATTTTCATAGTTTTCATTGGTTCATCATTATTGATGTAACCTATGATCTGACCATTACTTCGTTGAGTTATATCTTCATTCTCTAATGCCTCATCAATTGCCTCGATGACAGCATTTCTATCAAAATGCTTAGGGAAAAGAGTTTTCCATAGGTAGCCAGATTTATAATAATCGTCTGGATACATTGTTATTTTAGCTGCTTTACCCGAAAATAAGTCTCTGGGTAGCCTTAACGTGATAACTCCATTGCTAAGCTCTCTAGCGTAATACCAGTATTTGTGAATGTTACTGTTGAAAAAGTGTAAGTGAGAAAGTTCTTTGTTGTAATTATTTCTAAAGGTGTTCCATCCGCTACAGGAATGTAAACCACCTCTCAGCACAGTCATATTGTCATCACCTTGCTGAGTTCTTACTACAAAGTTACCTTCATAGACATGCGTGATAGCCTCTTCGCTAAGTCTTAGTTTTTTACCATCTGACTGTATATATTCTTTAATAATTTTCATATTTCAATAAACTTTTGTTAAACACTTGAGATATGATTTGTTAATTGTAATCTTTACTATGAATACTGTTAGGGAGATATACATACGAATCATATAGTTAGTTGAACCAGAGGAAATTGATGCTTCACCTCCTCCAGTACACTTTGTTGCATAAGGAAAAGTAAGTCAATTGATGCTGAGGAGTAGCTAGTAGAAAAATGTCGAAACTCACAATAGGGTAAAGGCGAGTTATATTTATAACTCGTCGATGGACAAATGTTTGCCAGAGGCTTTCTTAAATTAGCAATTTATGGATAACCACAGGTATGGAAAGTCGTTAGCTTTATGTCCAGTATCAAAGGGGCAGATCACAACTCTATCTGACACTTTCATTTTAGAGCTAAACCAAACCTGACACTCTGTTTTGTGCCAAAAGCAGACTTTAACCCTTAAAAATTTACGCCATGTAAAAAATGGTTATGTCTTCGTTGCTCTCCCTCGCTGCTAACTACATTAAAAAATCCTCTGCTAACATCGTCTGAAACATCAATGATGTGTTTTAACGCAGAAAGTGTCTTAAATTGCTTGCTAGTTAAGCCTGTCTTATCAAGCACTAATTGCTCGTCATTTACATCTTTTAAATAAGAAAAATACTTACCTAAAAAGCCTGCGATAACATCAGATAGTTGAACAGCCTCTGAGCTGTGGGATGTAACGAATTTATGATTCTGTATTGGCATGCCATTATCAGTTAACGGGAAATCTTTAACGTCATCCTGAATACTTTTTTCTTCATCAAATATGTGAATGGAATTTTTAAATAGATACAGTTTTTTTAAATAAAATACCATAAAGCTATCGATCAGTACTCGACCATGAAAACCCGATATGAACGGTAGATCTTCGATTTTCAGAGATTCTTTAACCAAATTTTCGAGTACATTCGCTCGAAAATCAGACAGCATACAACTGTGCATGAATGTAAAATCGATAAGCCATAGGCAAAACTCATGAATTTTTTCTTCTGGAATATCTGGATAGTTAAATTCATGTAAAGCATTAAGAAAAACATCAGAGTTGCTATTGGCAAGCTCATAAAAATCGCTCTTAAGTGACATGTGATTCATGATATAAAAAGGATGATGTAACTCACCAATAATAGAATCAATAATGTCAGTAATAGACCAGTATATGATATTAAGATTCAAATAATGAATGTAGAATTTGTTATCGATGAGCCAGTTTAGAATAATTAGAATTTTATCAGATTTAAGCATATCCAAAAAATCACCCTTAGCAATATGCTTTAGCTTTAGCTCCTGGGCACTTTTTTGAAGATTAAGCATTTTAAATAGAGTTGAATAATCACTGCCAGTGCTTAACCCTTTGTGCACTATGCCTGCAAGGATGAAATTATCCGTCTTTTTAACATTAAAACCAGAATTTTTTAAATATAACTTTCGGATGTTATTCGTTTCATCATAATAAAACGTATAGATTTCATCAGTATTTTTAAGACCATTATGCTGGATGAGCATCTCTCTAAGTTTATTGACATCCATTTCATTCCCCTTATGCAATTCTCAAAAGAAGGTCAATTCCGATATTTATCCGTTTATCTTTATGAACTGATCCAGTAAAAGTGGACACTTTGTCTCATTACTAAAATTTGGTCAACTTTTAGGTGAAGGCGCCAACATCTATTCCAAAGCTAAAACGTAATGGGGCATAACTGTGCCAGATAAAGTGGCGGGCACGAATCTGGGAATAAATATCAGATTTAAAGGTCTAGCTTGGTTTGGATTACGACAAATAAGATGAAGTATTTAGCACCTATTTAACACTTGTGAACATTAATTAGGTGAAATAGAAATGTCTAGAGCTAGAGGGTTCCGTTTGGGATCTTTTGGTGGTGCCCCCACAAACCTTACTTTATCATTTGTTTTAAGGTCAACGTGACCATCAGGCAGCTTAATTTTAGATTTTGGTGTAAAAAAAATCTGACTTGAAGTATCACGAATGAATAGGTGGCCATCCTTGGTAACTGAAATTATCTCGCCTTCTCTCGTTTCATCAATTAAGCTCAGATTAGCCAACAGATCTTCAGCTGGCATATTGTCTAGATCAACAGGCAACATCATCATCTGAGCGAGTGTTTCTATTTTACACAGTTCTTTGATTCGCTTGTGATTATCCACCATGGATAGCAACTTCGTCATGGATGGATTTATCCAGTTAATTACAGTGATGCATCGTTGATAATCATTGATAACTTTATTAATAACGGACTTGGTATCAAACTGGCTATTAGTTTTCCACAAAGGTTCATGATGAGCTAAGCGATTACGAAGTGTATTGATATATTTTAACTCATCTCGGATCTCATTGATGCCAAGCGGATTACCTTTACGAGTAGCGTTAGGAAAAACATCAGAACGAATTGGAGGCCAGAGTATTAAACCTGTTGTATTTTCGGGACTATTTATACTATAAGCTTTATCAATCAGTGCCACCCAAAATCCCAGTGTTAACTTTGCAATGTAATTCTCAGGAGTTCTTGGCTTATTTTCAGCCTTGAGTTTATTCTTAACACTATTAATGATATCTACAGCAGTTTTATTAGTTTCGGAGGTGAATGCCATCCTAAACCACATCTCAGGATTTCCCCTTACAGGGGCAAGGATATTTGCAGCTGTTGATTGAGCCGTATCAGCTTGAATGTGCTTCTTCACATAGTTAAGGTAACTGTCATATATTGCATTACGCAGCGATATTTCGATAGTGTGAAGAACGCTTCCCATGACGCTGCTTACTTCTTGGTTCCATAAGTAAGCCCCTAAAGCGGCTTCATCCGTTTTACAGCCAACTGGCGGGGTAAGGTAAGTGGATAGACGCTGAAGAGATAAAGATGACTTTATTGATTTTATGGTCATAACAGGCTGATTTTTGGTGATGTTTAATACGACCTATTATACATGGTTACCGGACAGGTTTAATATCAAATTTTTTCTTGACATAGCTGTCCTAACTAACCTAGACTAGTTATCAAGAAGTGCGTTTCCCGCCCGACTTACACAGTGAGGGCTAGGTCCTACTCAATTAAGTTTGATGTCCTAGTACCGAAGAATTTCAAAAAAAGCACCATTTAGGTGCTTTTTTTGATCCTGAAATATCCTCAACAAAACGTCACCATACGCCTATCAGCCTTGTGAACACATACCACTATAGGTTTGCTTTTGTTGCTATCATTAGCTTTTCTATGGTAAATCCAGTTTAGCAATCTGTGTTTGAGTCTTTACTCTAACGAATAATGGGGCAAAAGTGTGCTGATCCTTAACCCGCACATTCACCAAAAGCGCAAAAAATATCATGTACTATTATATAAACGCACACAAGAAAGCGCTTATTCATTTTTGCAGTCTATTTAACATGTAATGAATATTGTGTGCATCGCGTTATGGACACTCAATTTAAATCACTATCAAATCCTTCAAAATCAGAGGTTTACTTCCGTTAAAATCAAAAAAATCAGAACTCAATAATTGGTCAATTTAACCACTTTGTTTGTTCTGCTAAAAATAGCCCTCAAATGCTTAAAATTGGTAAAATAATTCATTCTTTGTCTACTAAGTTGTGCGCACTTGGATACTTACTATATTTTAAATGACGTTCTTGATAACGCACTCTTACATCTCTATTTGAGCGTGGCTGAAACAGAACGCTTTACCCCTAAAGCAAGGCGTAATGAAATTTTGGTTCGCTATCTAAAACCAATGATAAAAGATAAGCGCTATCAGCAAGTAAAAAAGGAATTAAAGAGTTTGGTTGCGCTAGGGCGTGTAGCGTCATGTGACTTAGAGTTAAAGCTTATTGAGTTTAATGAATTGCCACAGCGTTATGATTTGCAAGCGACTAAAGCTAAACAGTTGTTTGACTTATTGACGCGCATTGAAACTGAGTTATCCCTTCCCACTCGATTTCTAAATGTTGTTGATAATGGTGTTAAATTACCTAATACCATTTATATGTTACAAGAGCATATTGAAAACGGATTTACCGTAGCTGGTGAGCAGGTTGCTTCTGTATCACTGTTTTTAGAATCTGAGCATGTCATCAGCCTATTTAATTTCATTAATGTTGATGGCTCATTTATTGCCGAAATGTCGCAGCACAATATTGATGCAAAACAAGGTCATATTTTGCTGCACCCTAAAAAGCAACAAAAGGAGGGGAGCTTTTGATTTTAAAACGTTTAGTCATAGGTGCTGTTGCGCTCCTTCCTTGTTTAATTATAGCATCAAAGTGAACTAAATGTTTGATTCATTTGAAGGGAAAAAAGCCACGCAGGAAGGGAGATGCGGGAGGAAATGGGTATGTTTTATTCCTCGTGTGGATCAGTTTGAGGTAGAGTTGTTGGGCTTCGAAGTTTTAAATAAGCCAATCATCGCTCATGACTGGCAAGCAGAATAAAATTATCCCTGAACAGAATGGGCTTTTTGGATAGTTTTGTTTTGAGACTCTGTCGCAGCGACAATAACGCGCTTATAAACCTTGTTTTTATCACCCGCAGATGCATTACGAACAAATCTCGCAAGTGGTGAGGTAGCATTGTTGGCTTTAGAATCAATCATCACACTTCTCCTAGTGCATACTAGCACCTACAATTTCTCTTACAACTTCCAAAGTGTACGCTGGATCCAAATATCTGAGCAACAGTTTCATTGGCTGTTATCTGGTTTTTATGTGCTGGGACATCAGCATGTGAACGGCTTGAGTTGCAGTTAATTGATCGTCATTGCAAAGGCAGTTTTCGATAATTATATCACTGTTTTGCCCTTATCGAAGGGCCATTTTTGTATAATGACACCATGAAATTAAGCCCCGACCACTTATACAACGACGTTGATTTTATTAAGTAATTGTTGCTTGAGACGCTGGCGGCTCAAATCGCTGAGCTTAAACACTCGGTGCAGCAGTTACTGGAGCAATTTCGCTTAGCTCAGCAAAAGCGTTTTGGGCGAGCAGTTAAAGCCATGACTATCAAGGAGAGTTGTTTAACGAAGCTGAGTTGATGAGCCTGCTGAGTTAACAGCAGATGCTAATGTGTATGTGTCGGAGTAATTCACTATCTATACTGTACTGGTTTTGATATGTTTATTAACTTTTATGGTGATTTGGCGATAGTCATTATGGAGTGCGAATGGTAAATAGTATTGCACAGAATCGTAAATCTCGAATTCAATATATTGTTTTAGCCGTCGCCAGTTATGCTCTTGCAGCGCTTGGATGGATTTTTTTATCAGATCAATTGTTATTGGCATTTACAGACCCCGAAACTGTGTTTCGTTTATCCCTCGCCAAAGGTTTTTTCTTTGTATTTACGAGTGCGTTTATCTTTATTTTTGTTTTGAATATGGTTCCCGATCGTCATCAATCTCCATCCAGTAATCTGCTGGATACCACTTTTTCTCGCGCTGTATCTACAAGTCATATCTCTTGGCTTAAATATGTTGCAATATTAGGCTTTACGCTTATTACACTGTGGTTTGCAAGTTCTCTTTCGGCTGAGCAGCACCAGCGCTTATTGCTGTTGATCTTCATGTTGCCTATTTCATTAAGTGCAATTAGCGGGGGCTTCGCTCCAGGGCTCACCGCTACATTTTTCTCGGTCTTGTGTATCTATTACCTTCATCCCGCATCCAATAATCTTGACAGTATTTATTCAGTTGACTGGTTACAGCTCATTAGTTTGAGTGTTTACGGTATAGTTATTAGTGCTTTAAGCGGCTATTTGCGTGCTTCGTTGCAAAAACTAAATGTCAATCATCAATTACTCGACTCTGTAGTGTCTCAAACAACTGATGGTATTTTTGTGAAGGACTTAGCGGGACGTTATATCTTGTTTAACAAAGGCGCTGCTGCTTTTGTCGGTAAAAAAGTTGATGAAATCTTAGGGAAAGTTGTTGCTGATATTTTTGATGCAGAATCAACTCACTCTATCCAAGAAAAAGATAGAATGGTATTAGCGTCTGGAATGGTTACTACGCATAAGGAATATTTGCGTATACATGAAGTTGCCACAGTGTTTCAGGTAACTAAAGGTCCTGTGTTTGACGCTAAAGGAGCTATCTGCGGATTGTTCGGGATTGCAAGGGATATTACAACTCAAGAAAAAAATGCACAGCATCTACGCATTAGTGAAATGGGATTAAAACAAGCACAACAGTTGTCTGGTATTGGCAGTTGGGAATGGGATTTAGTCACCGATCTACATACTTGGTCTGAGCAGGTTTTTGTTGTTTATGGATTGCCCTATAAGCAAGTTGTACCTCCCATAGATGATGTACAGCAATTATTTACGCCAGCCAGTTGGAAAGTGCTAAGGACTTTGATCCAGCGATGTGTGGATACCGGGGAAGAGTATGAATGTGAAGCGGCATTGATGCTTCCCGACAGTTCTCACCATTGGATTATGGCCCTTGGTCAAGCGCAGAGAGATCATCAGGGTAAAATTATTAAATTACACGGCACGGTACAAAATATTACTTGGGCGCGACAACTACAGTATCAATTGAAGGCGCAGACCGCTCAATTACAACGGGTTATTCAAGGTTCTGAGCAGGGCTTTTGGGATTGGAATGTCATAACTGGTGAGGTGCAATTAAGTCCTCGATTTGAAGCAATATTAGGTTACCAAGCCGGTGAGATGCAACTAACGGTTAATAATTGGCGTCAATATGTGCATATCGAAGATGTACAAAAAATAGAACAACAAGTTTTACAACATCTAAGATATAAAACGAACAGTATCGAGTTTGAGGTTCGTGGCATTAACAAAACTGGCGAGGTTTGTTGGATATTGTGTAAAGGCCGAGTTGTAGAAGAAGACAGCCAGGGTAGGGCGTTGATGATTTCGGGAACTCAAGCTGATATCACTCTTCTAAAATCACATGAGGCTGAGTTGGATCGTGTCGCAAATTATGATGCTCTGACAGGATTACCAAATCGTCGCTTATTATTAGATAGGTTTCAGCAGACAATTGCGCATGCTAGCCGTAATAGCAGTTTCTGTGCTGTATGTTTTATGGATCTTGATAGCTTTAAGGCGGTAAATGACCGTTATGGTCATGGAATGGGCGATCAATTATTAGTTGCGATAGTGGATAATGTCTCTGAGGTGGTTCGTCAGCAAGATACATTTGCACGGGTCGGTGGCGATGAATTTGTTATTTTGTTTGAAATTAAATCAGAGGAGGAATGTACTCAAGTGTTATTGAGAATCCTGGCGGCGGTTGACCAATCAGTCGTTCTGGATGATGTTAGTCTGCGTTTAAGTGCGAGTATTGGCGTCAGTTTATATCCTGAAAATGTTGATCCTGATATTTTGTTGCGTCATGCTGATCAAGCTATGTATATGGCCAAAGCAGCAGGAAAGAACTGTTTTCAAATGTTTGATCCTAAAATTGAACGTAATATTATTGCTCGTAGAATTTGGTTAGAAGAAATTAAATCTGCTTTTGAATGTCATGAATTTGAGATGTATTATCAACCTAAAGTAAACCTTGCCACCGGTAAACTTATTGGGGTGGAAGCCTTAATTCGTTGGAATCATCCACAGCGAGGCATCGTTGCTCCGAGTGAGTTTTTACCCGATATTGCAGGTACGGATCTTGAAATTACGTTGGGTGAATGGGTTATCAATACTGCTGTATCGCAATGTCATTATTGGCATATGAATTGTTGCCCAATAGAGGTAAGTATTAACGTGAGTGCTCGGCAGTTATTGGCCGAGAACTTTTGTACGTTCTTAAAATCTACGTTTATTAAATTTCCCAACTTACCTAAATCAGCTATAGAAATAGAAATTTTAGAAAGTGCTGCCATTGGAGATATCGCATCAGCAATCGAGATCATACAGGAATGTAAACGTTTAGGCGTCCATTTTTCCCTTGATGATTTTGGTACGGGTTATTCATCGTTAACATATTTACGTCAATTACCCATATCGACTATAAAAATTGATCAGAGTTTTGTGCGAGGGATGCTTGATAGCGAAGATGATTGGCGAATTGTCGAGGGCGTTATCCGTTTAGCGTCAGTGTTTAATCTTAATGTGATCGCCGAAGGCGTTGAAACGATTGCTCATGGTAAGAGTTTAGCTGATTTGGGTTGTCATTTGTGTCAAGGCTATGGTATTGCTCGGCCTATGCCAGTATGGGAGTTTGCACATTGGTACGAGGGCTGGCCAGTTCAATTTCAATTGTTGACATCCTCCCAACACTAGTCCGGGAAACGCAGCTATAGTAGAACACCCTATACTGCATTGCAGCCTTAAGTGAGTTTACCTTGCAGTTTTTCAAGGGAACCTGCTTCATAGACCCTAACAATTCAGTCTCTCCACAGGCTAACAAGCGATGTTCTCGCTCTAAAATATTAATAACCGCATTTGATATCAGCATGATGTGAACGTCTAGCAAACCACACCTATTTTTAAATTCCATGGTAACAAGCCGTCGATATCAGGTTCTAGTTTGCTAGACGGTCACAGTAAATCTCTTTAGTGGGCATTCTCTATTGAGTGGTTATACTCTTCGTTAATTGTTCCAATATTGATTTTTGTAACCGCTCTCGTTCCTCATACTGCGCTTGATTTTTTACCCTAGGATTTTCTATACCTAACTCATTTAAGCTCTGTCGCAATGTTTCTATACTATTCAATTTCAATGCGTATTTAGAATCTTTAAACTGTAATACGTCATCATTGATAGCGATAATATTGCTTTTATCGAGTAGGATTTTCAGAATATCAATGTATTCAAGTTGCGTCGGCGTATCGTAACCCGCCAAGGCAAAGTGTTCTGCCATCACTTTTGTATTAATGGTCCTGACTTCAGGTTTGTTTGCGTTGGCTTGTTGCAAATGTGAGATGGTATTCAGCAATGGTTGCATCTTGTAATCGATAACACTGTTCACAATGACTACCACCGTCAGAATACATAACATGATAGTCGCTATGGTTTGCCACAATGGGCGGTTTTCCATCTTTTTAGCAGACATGGGCTATTTCCCTATTTTTAAGGCAAGACCTTTTTGAACAATAAAATCAACTTCACGACCACCAAGGACTTCGACTACCGGCCAACTGGCATCAACCATTTCTAAGTAATATTTCGCAATCATATCGAACGAGGTACTCGCGCCATTTAACGCAGCAGATTGCCCCATACTGGCCCAATTTGTGCTTTGAAATAATGATTTTTCGCTGGGACTGGTATTGACCACGTTTACCGCTTGTGGTGATGCGGCATCAGATAAACCTGACAAAAAACCAGCAGTCATCGCGTTACCCATTAAATTACCAGATTTACTGACCAACGTGCCATCGATGCCGTTCTTACCGTCACGGCCAACTGCATAGGCCATCAACGGTACTTCAATCGCTTCATTATCTTCAGTAATACAGGATATCGCCTCAGCTCGAATAAACGCGCGGGATGTAGCTAAGTCACCAATACTGGTACCAATTACAACACACTCCCGAATATCTAAAGTGTAATTGTTCGGCATTAACGCTTCTTGCTTAAGCCTTATCAAAACGGGCATAGGCATTTTACTTTGTTGGCCTCCTGATGTTGGCGCATCAACACCATTTATCAATGTACCCGTCAATATTGAGCCTGCCGATAACCAAGTTGATTTATATTTTTTATCATCTACTTTGTTAGGATTGACGCCATTATCAACCTTTGAATCATTCTGTACGGTTTGCGAGTTTTCCGAGACTGTTACCATGCTAACGTCTTGTTCTTCAATATGACCCGTTTCTTTAACTGATCGCACTTTACCTTGAGTGACGGTGCGTAAAACATTCCCTTTTACCAATGGCTGACGAGTAATTATCTGCGTTTGTGGACGTTCTACAATTTGTGCAACATTCCCATTTTGATCATGACGAATAATGGTGCCATCACCTTGGTTATTGCCATTACCAGCACCTTGAATGTCCTTACGGTTTAAAATTTCACTTTTTAATTGGCTTATGACTAATTTTTGCTGATTAATTTCATTTCTGAACTTAGTCATTTCCATTTCAATTTTCTTTTCGCGATCTTTCAGTCTATTTTCCTGAGCATACGCAGCAACTTCTCGGTTTTGAGCATCGGCTGACAACTGGTCAAATAGCTCCTTGGTCTTCTTTTCCTCCATCTGCGAGACTTCTTCAACGGAAAATAATTCAGTTCCATTATTCGTAGTGGTGACATTTGCCGGTGCATTCGATGAAGCAAAGAAAACAGGGACTAAGAAATACAAACTTATTAGTGATACGCCCAAAATAATAATTTGCCGCTTCTTGGGATCTCCCCAAAACTCTTTAATTGCTATCTTTGACATTAGTTAACCTCCCGCATCAAGCCCAGCTCTTGTGCGCTAATCTGTCTACGACGGTTACTTTTTTCCATCTTCTCAATATAAAGTTTATCTCTCACGATATAGACTTCAGTTGACTCACCTGGCTGCAATATCGATTGGTCAATAAAAGCAACTGCCAAGGCATCACGACTTAAGCATTGTTCTTCTTTAATTTGATAGGCATATGACGTTTGGTTGTACATCACCACGACATCGATATATTCACGTGAACCAGCATAGCGTTGCGCTGTTTTTTGTCTAACTGCAACGGAACAAGGCTGTCTTAACGTGTTGGGGATCTCAACCGACTCAGTAAAACCCTTTGGGATGCCATTTTGAGCAATCGGTAATAACATCGATTTAAGGCGTGACACGTGTGAAGCCGTATTGAGTTGTTCATTATGAATATTGGCCAAATCATCGATTTTTTTTAATCTCTCACGTTCTCTTTTACGTTGGCTCATTAAGTATCGCTGTTCACCTGTTAACTTTACGTCCACATTTACCATTGCCGGTGGGTTATTATCTGGTTGAAGCACCAATGAGATTGCCGTTTCAGGCAAACCTTCTTCATAAACCATAATGCCAACAGGGGTCATAGAATTGGTGGTGATATAAATGTAACCGTTAGAGGCTTCAATTATCGAGTCTTCGTCTGATGTACGGATCGCCACCATTGAGAAGTTGGTTTTAATCCGATTCATTAATCCTGCAGCAATGGCCACGGCAATATTTTCACCGGGCTTGAGTGAATAATTTTGTACAGGTTTATAGCTTGCTTGCAATGCGCGTCCAAAGCTTGATTTGTCACCATCGGCCAAAATTCGACCATAATGGTCTACTTGCTGCGGTGCTTTGACTGGCTCATTATCAGGTACAGCTGACTTCAGAGAATTAAAAATGTATGAAACAGGACTATCGGCACTATTTTGATCGATATAGTCAGAACTCAGTCGCTGATTAGACGTTTGTACAGGTAGCGAAAATTCATTTACTGGATCTGATGACACTTTAGTGGAAGCGCCTTCTGGTGCACTTAAGACGGACTGGCTTATCATTGCACTGAATATAATCGACAGTCTTATGTATTTTTTCATTATTTAACGTCCTTAACTTCTGAACCTGATTCTTCTAGATCTGCGCGCATGTCTTCTGTTAACTCTGGAATAGTATCGGCTGCTGGAACAACACGTTGTCGCGTATTTGGCTTTCCGGGATATTGTTTAAAATAGGAAATCTTGGGCATACCACTGGCGACGCCTATTCTAAATTCATATGTCCATGTTTTAATTAAGTGAGGTTGCCCCGGCAAGGTGATTTCTCGTGACCCCCAAATCCAAACCACATCTTGATGCTCGTCAAAATAAACATCATCAATGGTAAAGCGTTGCTGGAGTTTTCTTGCGCTAATAATGGCAATTTGACGATCTATCTCATCTTGGAATTGTTCTCTTAAATTGGGCGTAGCCGCCGACATAAAGCGTTCTTTTACAAAATTAATATTGGATTTACTAATATTACCGATCAATTCTGCAAAGGCGATTGCGTGACCTCTTTTAAACGATGCGTTAGCCCAATCCCCGCGTACTTCTATTACTTCGGTCATAGGCGCATTGGGTAATACGACTGAGCCCGGTTCGAAAAATGCAAACTTAAATGCAAATATACAAATCCCAATACTCAATAATAAATTTGATAAAAGAGTCACGTTTCGTGTGGTGATGGCATCTATGAGCGATTTTCTTACATCATTTGCGTTTTTTAGAATTTCCATTATTTAATGAACTCCCGTTTTAGTGGATCTGGAACGGTAAAGCCAAGTTTGAGAGGCATCACCCCCCAATACCAAAGCACATGCTCAACAAAGCCTCTGGGATGGTTTTCGTTAAAGTAACTGGTGATTTTGAAATACATAACAGCAAAGATGGTTGATTCAAATACTGCACCAAATGTATAGCCAAGCCCAAAGGCTGTTGCGATTGGAATAAATTGATCTAAGGTAAAAAACAATACCAATAGTGGTTTATTTACCCGATAAGGAATTCTGTAAGTTGCCATGTTCTCCCCACCCACCGATTAATAATGAATTAGGTTTATTGTTACATGAGTTATCAGTGTTTTTACGACGGTTCAGGTGCCGTTTGGGACGCTGAATCAAAAAAAGGCGCAAATAATGGCGCCTTTTTGATTTATTTGGATTAGATTGTACCGGTCAAGAAGATGTTGATGATGGCGACTGATTGGCTTAATAACATGCCACCAATAAATGCACCTACAGCCATATAGTAGTTCTGCTTTAACACATTAAATAATGCTGCAAAAAATGCGAGCAGGGTAATAATCTTACCAGGAGCACCGTCCGCCCAGCCAGATAACTCAGTCCAAATTGAGGTAAAGGCTGTACCGCCAGAACCCGCTGCTGAATCAAACGACAACACCATAAAAAGAACACATAAAACTAAGAGGACTAAAATGCCTTTCTTATTTAATGCGTCTTGGCTTGCTACTGTCGGTAAGTTAAATGTATGTTCCATTTTTTTTCCTCAAGGTTTAGTGATTTCGATATTATCGTACTACTGTTTTTTTGTAGGCCACCTCGTTTCAGCGTCCAAAACGGCACCTGAAATGAATTTCTCAAAAAATAATCTATTTGAATGGATTTTTTATAAAGGAACCAAGGCTAAAACTACTCTTAGAATAAATCTTATAATCGTCTCCAATTATCTTCTCTAGCGCTGATTTTACTATTACGGGGTTACTCGTTGCATCTATAAGACCAGTCTTTACAGCGTCATCTCCTGTCCACGCCAAACCTGAGAACAACACGTCGTAATTTATCTTTAATTTATCTGCTCGTGCAGCGATAACATCGGACTTAAATTGCTCAAACACGGGTTCAATTAATGTCTCTTTTGCTATTAAAATTTGCTCTTCGTCTATGGCTTTCCAAGGGCTAAGCATGTCCTTGTATGGTCCAGACGTAATAACTGTACTTGTCACACCGACTTTCTTTGCTAATTCAGACCAGTTGATACTGCTTAATCTGACACCGATATTTCCAATCAGCGAAGCTCGCTGACCTATAATGACATCAGCATTGATGATCGACTGTATACAGGCGGAAGCGCATTGTTTAGTGACAACCGCTACGATTAACTTTCGTGGCTGCGTTTTCACGTCGATATCACTCTCAAAATTTTCATTAAATGGAGTTGTGGGATCTTTAATAACACTGAGAATGTTTTTAGCTACTTCAGTGTCGATTGGATCGTTTGATTGTTTGTACTGAACTATTAACTCATTAATAGTTTGCGAGTCGGTGGGTGAGCCACCCGGTGAATTCGCTTCGATAACAATCAAGCTTGATTCATCATTGGTCATAGCGTCTAAAAGATGAGTCGCAATTTTCTGGCCATCCCCTACGTCACTATCGGCACCTATTTCACCACTGATTTGGATCACTGCTATATGTGATTCCGATGGTGTAAAGAAGCCGACAATATTGCCTAAAAAACCTAACAAGATAATCCCACCGAGTAGGGATAACTTCCCATAATTAGTGCGCTTATAAACCGTTAAGTATTGTTTTAAAATACCGAGTGCTTCGTGTTCTGATGCTGGATTAAGCATATTCAATTTCCTATGCAACTTTCATATAATTTGAAATGGTGTTTCGACATGCCAAAGCCGTTAGCATTAACATCACTACTGGATACCAAGGTGCCTTTTGTCCAAGAAAGTTTGGAATTAATAAATAACAAAAAGTAAAAACGAGCATGTATACAATCGAGCGAGTCCAAATCCGTGACCCTTTGATTGATATCTGCCTAGGTTCATACATCCGGATTTTTCTAATCATATAACCGTCATAAATTAGTGCGATGAATAAGGGCAGCATGACCCATATCCAATACTTCATCATTGAAACTCTATAGACCATTTGGTATGACAAAATATGAATGTTATTCACTACACGCTCGAGAATGAAATCTCCTTTAAATTTCTCAACAATCTCCTTTACCTTGTAGTTTCCTTTTGGTAACAATGCATTTTCTATTGCTTCCTGGACCCCATTGTTGATGTAGTTATTGGTGTAAATGTTCTTCACTTGTAACGTTAGGTCTAACCACTGATTCTCATTGATTAATGACGATAGCGATTTCACCTCTGTTTCCATTTCTCTCTGAAATATCTGGCTGGGAACTGAGGTCAATATCACTAAAATACTAACGGTAAAAATCAGTAAAAATAATGAAAGCAATTTCGATATTCCATGATCCCTAATTAGCTCTGACATGATAAGCGTCCTCTTAGCAATGTTCTGTGAGTGAATGGCTCAAAGAATAAACACTTTGTCGAGTAGGTAAGGGCAGACCTAGCAAGTTAAGCACTCGGCGATTAAATACGTGTCGGGCGAGTAATAGCGAGATAGCCTCATTCGATAATGTTGAGCGTTTATCTATATGTTCGACTTTCAAACAGTGACATTTAGTGGGTTTGGTTGGATCATCCCCAAAGCAGTCACATTTTTTGTTTTTTCTTTTCTCATTTAGAGACGAAACCTTAAACTCTTCAAAAGTCTGTGAAATACAATCCCAGTGAATTGATTCTTCATCATCTTTTTTTAAGCTGACTTTAAAATAAGTAACCTTATATAAATCGTACAAAATCGATTCAGCAAACTTTGTAAACTGGAGTTCTAAACCCTTTTCGGACTCCCGCTCCCATGCCAGCATAGCCTTGAGCAAAATGATATTGATAATTGGCGTTGAGTGAAGCAGAAGATATTTGGTGCCTCCCACTAACCGTTCTAATGAATTGACGATTTCCAACGCCCCTTCATGCTGTGAAGTAATTCTAGAAATATCCATTCTGGCTAACCTCTAATAATTGGTAGTTTACATTTGAGTTTTTGACCGTTAGAGAGTCGCGCAACATATTGCAGCTTCGGCAGATCGCCTATCAGCGAGGTCGGGAACATATCTTCTCGAGTTTTTGTGATATTTTCTTTGTATCCACCAGAAAACTCGGATAACGCTTGGCCTGTGGCTGATTGAATGGAATACTGAACACCAACATCGCTGATATTAGTCTGACTGAATTGTTTAGCTACATATTCTTGAGTTTGAATGTCTGTGACTTTAAGGCTAAAAAAATTGTTACATAATCCTAAGTATCGATCGGCTGTGGCCTGGTCTGTCATATCAATTAAATCGGGGATTGTCTGCGTACTTAACACAAATTGACATTTCGCCGCACGTCCTTGCGCTAGGTTGTTAATGAGACTGTCATTTCCCGCCACGGCAGCATGCACTTCGTCAACCAATATAGATACTCGACGTTCTTCACCTGTTCCATAGTTATATCGGTCACCTAAACAAGATGAAATATCCGCTAGCAACAATTTAGCTAAATGGCCGGCAGTTCTTGGGTCATTCATTGAGTTCAGTGCACAGTAAATTATCCCACCGTCCATAATGACCCGTTTAATGTCGATAACTTCGATGTCATCTTGTCCACGTGTAGGCGAAAGTAATTTATCCAGAGGGTTACTGCATAAGACTTTGAATAACGGAAATACGCTAGCTAACATTTTTTGGGCATGTTCATGGTTGTGCGTGACAAATTGAATTACATCATCAACAGTCGCATTTTTTTCTTTACTTGGAATATTTTGCGTATAATAGTTGTGCATACCTTCAAGTGTGGAATCTCCAAGCCCTTCCATTTGACTTAGTTTTGATTGTTTCCAATGTTGGCCAAATCTTAGCTCGTAAAACTTACTAAGTACCTTTTCTAATAACTCTGTTTTGCCGGAACGCATATAACGATAGATCTCAGTAAGTTTTGGACTTTCTGAACAAAAAATCATCCCATCTGTTACTTGTGAGATAGTTTGCCAACCAAATTCGATAAAGCTGTCTGTTGCTCCACTTCCGGATTTTAATAAACTAGCTATGCGTGTGGGAATTTCCGAAGGAATTGCAAAGTTTTTCAGAATATCAATTGCACAAGACTCACTTGGTCTAGCAGGACAAAACTCATAAAATTTATGCCCAATACCTAATGCCTTAGCCTCACTTCTCAACCCTTCTTTTAAGTGTTTATCATCTTTAGGGTCAATGACTACTATAGAATTGCCCATATGCAAAAAACCAGTACCAAGTAGTCGTAATAGGGTCGTTTTACCACTACCAACTACACCTGTAATAAACGAATGACCATAAAAGGTATCCTCATTGACTATCTGTGGTTTTTCCTCGCCTATAGCGTGTATCCAAGTCCTACCCCCCATGTTTTTTGTATGCTTGCGGTATTTAAGCACAATCGGCTTTAATGCGAATGGGATTTCCATTTCACGCAAATCAACAGATAAATCCATAATTTGATAAGCCCTTTGTGCGTGTTGGGGGCCCCACTCAAAACCATTACCGATATATATTTCTCGTTTGTCAGTGTATTTAAAGTTTTCTGATTTAGAGTTGAATTTCCATTTGTTGATATACCGAACTACATCAATATCGATAAATTCTAGTTTATTGATGAAAAGTTTTAATTGTTGTCTCATCTTTGGGTACGCACACAGTATTTTGTATAAGCCCACACCAATGAGCCCACCAGCGATGATAGTTGGCGTATTTAGTGAACTAGAACTAATTTCACTAACCTGACTGATAAAACCGGTAGCGACACCCGCCCCGATATATACGTAAGCGGAATTTAATTCATAAAGCGGCCTAAAGAGAGTTTCACTGTATGTTAAACGACTGCGATTATTCATTGTTATCCCTCAGTTTCCATTTTAATTCATCTAGTTGGACCGACGTTATTTCAATATTAATTTGGCCTGATTCCGTAACGATTGGTGCAATACCCTCAGCTTTACAGAAATCTCTTAGTTCGCTGTTCTTTAATGTTGGACATATACTTTTTAGCTTCGAAATAAGTTGGCTATATTCCATTAATGTGGCTTCTGAGGTCAGATCATCAATATCATCTCCATCATCACTTACATCTTGATTACTGGTTTCTACATCGGAAGGCCGAATATCATTAGGCTGTTCCAGTAATGCCTCACCATCTAGATTGCTGGTTTCCACATCGGAAGGCTTAATATCTTTAGGCGGCTCAGGTAATGACTCACCATCTTGATTGCTGGTTTCTACATCGGAAGACTCAATATCTTTTGGTGGTTCAGACAATTTGTTTGCTAATAAAATAGGCAAAAATAACTTACTAAGAGTGTCATTGAGCAATACATACATCACCTTGTTATCAGGCTTGTCCAAAATTGAGATTTCTTTACCCTTACAATTTTTTTTCAATAACTTTAAAAAACTCATTGCATTGATAATTTGTGCCGAGAATTGATCAGTTCTCTCAGTCAGAAAGCTCATGTTTACGCAAACATCCCCGTTATCTATCCAAATGAAATTGTCATCAGGCGCCTTCAGTAATTCCGCTAATGCTTTATCAACAGGCTTAGGTCTACGCTGTTTAACTATCCATGGATAATCGCTATTAACAGTCTCCTCAACAGCACTTGAGTTTGGTTCAATATTTTTGGGTTTCGATTCGGTGTTGTTTCTTACGATTGGCTTCTTCGCCGTGACAGGTTGGTTATCACTAGTACCCCCCTCACTAACTGCCTCAGTGCTAGATACCGTTGCAGGAGCACTTATCGGATCTTTCCCCACTTTACTTTCAGGATCGCTCTTATCTGTGTTTGCTGAATTTTTTGACAGGCTTTTAGTTGCCGTTTTTGGTTTAGCTTTTGGCTTAGGCTTAGGTTTAGCCTTGGGTTCCGGATTAACACTTTCATTATTTGTCGGAATAGGCTGCATTTCTTCAGGAGATAGCTCGGCAAGTTGTTCATCTACTGCGCTATCTTTAGGAGCAACGATGCTTACTCCTTGGTTATTGCAGAGTTTATGAACATTCTTATTCGCACTTGTGTTGTACCTTAACGCGCCATGAACTTCGCCTGGCAACGGATTATCACCCACAACAAAGTTTGCCCACTCAACAAGGATTACGGTAATCGGCGATATCCTTGCCATTGGACCCGTTTTGCATTCTGCAAACTCATGAATATTTTCCTCAGTAAATTCACCTAGGTATAAATTGGCAAAGGTACTTTTATCACTCACCTTGGATAAAATGCGCTTATCAAGCAAGATTGATATTAGCGCCTTTGGCGATGTTGGTAGTTTGATTTCATAATCTATACATTTTTTTATTACATCACTGATAGGGCGATCTGCTGAGAGAAATACTTGATGATTAAATACAAATAAATCTCCACCAATTTTGTTCACCACCCAATTTGAGTAAAGCGAACGCATGGCATTTACAACACCTATGGTTAATGATTTCTTTCTAGACGAATCATGCAGCCAAACACGAGCATAGTCTTCGTATGTCGATTCTGAATCGGCCTTTCTAACCGCGTTGAATAGATATCCTTTGTATGAATGATAATGAACCAAAGTTTGCGTTATCATTGAATACAAATCGTCGTGAGAACCGATTAGATAATTTTTGGCAACATCGTTTAACACAAGTGGTAAAAAGTGAACGGAATTGGTTTCGTGGTCATTTTGTAGCCGCTCTTTTTGATGAACAACGGTGTATTCTTTTATTTGGTTTCTTTCAGCCCAATCAAATATTGACTCATTCAATGGACGCCAAATTTCACCGTTAGAGCCAATCACTTGTACATTTGAAATTATTTTCCCAGCATCATGCAATAACCCGCATACCCAAGCCGCAAATTCGTAACGAGGCCTGCGTGCTTGGTCTTCATCTACTAGACCCATTTGATCTAGCATAAAACTCATTGAGAATTGCAACGATCGGATTGAAACATCTAATGAATGCTCTAATAGACCACCGATATATTGATGATGGTCCATTTCTGATGCTGGGATTAGGTGGCAGTAACCAATGTATGCTCGAATGGTACTTTCAACCAAATCAACGAAATTAAATTCACACCCTTTATGAATTAACCCAATATCACGTTCGATAATTCTAATTTTATCTTTATGACGATTTAATAAACTTTCGATTTGCACAAGAGGTATCGATGCCGTTTTCAAAGGATAATGTAAAACGGCATCTAATTTTCTTTCGTCTTCAAGTTCGGTCTTTGATTTAACAGATTTCCAAACATCAATGCGTGACCATAAAGAATTTAATAGCACTCTAAATTTAAACGCATGAATTGAAAGACTACTCATTTATACAGCCTCAGTTAACTCAACATTTTCAGTGTCAGTTTTTTTAGCTATTAACTCAGATTCATTTTTTGAATCCATGTTAACAACATTGCTTTCGACTTTTGTGTCTGGGTCGGGATATAAAGTGAATACACCTTTTTGCAGACCCTCCAAGAAAAATCCGGGCGAGAATGGCCCACCATTACGTTTTCCTGGTTTAGTAATTTTAAATATTTTTGATGCAATGTTATTTAAAATGGATAAAGCCTGATTTCTGGCGTTGTTTTCAATATCATCATCAAAAGAACCAGACAAGGCAATTGCTTCAATATCATCCATAACAATATCAATCTTTGATATTAAATTTATTATATCCAAATGGCTTTTATGAATTATACTAAATTCTAAATCCATTTTAGGGTTTTTAATATCTAAAAAACTGTAGCCTGGCACTAACTCACTTTGAAGCGCTTCAAAGTAATTTACTAACTTATCGATGTCTTTTTCTGCAACATCAATGATTTCTGTTTGAAACCAATCTTTAATTGTGTTGTATACTTTTTTATCCGAGGACCGATGAGTCATTTTAAAAAGCTCACCCATTCGATAAAGTGATTTGTGTATAGCTTCTCCAGATTGTCCGCGCATATGTAAATACACGGCTTCTGATTTTAATTCAATTTTTGTAACCGCAGTTTTACGACGAACAGTTTGGTCATTGCTATTCTTAATGCTTGCATTTTTTTGAGTTGCCATAATTGATTCCTCTTAACTTAAAAGTTTAATTGTTGATTTCAACATCGTTATTTGATCTGCCATTACAGCTAACGCTTTTCTCAACGTTTTAAATAATGGCTCGTACTTATCAAAGAATTTCTTTTCCCAAGCATTCGCTTTTTTTGATATCGATTTCCACGTATAGCCCTCCCGTTTATTTGGTTTTATTTGCACACCAGAACGTGGGTTTTGAAATTTCCTGTACGTCGTTTTTTTCCAATCTAACCATTCGATATAAACTCGATGTGTAACTTTAGACCTCTTCAATCGCGGTGCTAATCGACCTGTGTTTTGGTATTCCTTCTGCCCAGGCTTTAAACCAGAATCAAAAAGCATCTTGTTATGTTTACGCCATTCGGACCAGTAACCATCAACGAGTAACTGGGCTCGGTCCACAAGTTCTTCATAACATTCGCTAATGGTATCTAAAGCCAACTGTAAACTTACTGATTCAACAGACATCCGATACTCCAAAATCTAAGAGAAGTTGATCATGCCATACAAAATTTTAAGTTCAGGCCGTTTCAGGTGCCTTTTGGGACTCTGAAATGAAATTCTTTGAAAATAATTTATCTATATAAATGTCTTCGACTTGCTGTTTTTTCCAAAGGAACTATCTGTTGGAAACACAGTGTGGTTTCCAACATGTGATGAAGACTTATATAAGCCAAATATAATTTTGAAAAAAAACCGACAGGAATATAAGAGTGAGTATTAGGTTTAACCATGTGTGACGGCTGTTTTTTTGTACAAATATTAACCGTTTGATGGGGGGTTTTGTTCCAATTAGGGATTTTAATGGTTTATATCACAAATTTGATAAATCCTATTGTTGCAAAATCGGTTGCGCAAAAAGTGAAAAATAAACTAGTTATCAATCATTTATTTTCGTTTTAATACAAATTATTCACGATACCTAATTTAAAAAATCATAATTAAATGAGTAATAGCAATATAAAGGATTGATTACACAAAGCCGTATGGTTAAAATGACCTCGTTCATTTGTTATGAGACGGAGTTCTACAGGAATGGCTAATATAAATCATTATTACGAAGCTTTACTTCAAGGCCAAAAACATTACTTGATAGCTATGCAAAAACTAGCTATCGATGACCCGTTGGCTTGTAGTAAAGTATTCAATATGAAGCCATCTCATGTAAGCAGTTTGGTTAAGCAAACAGTTGAAACTTGGACTAAATTCGTCTCTGAATTGAAAAATTGGGTTTTAACTCCTAAAAAAGATTTAAGCGGTGATTGTTTGTTTGAATATTTCATTAGAAACATTTGCTCATATGAATCTATTGTAAACCAAGTGAACGCTCGTGTTACTTTAGGTCGCACATTCCCAGATAACTTAGACTGTTTATCTACTATCTCAAAATATCAATCGGCTATCTTTCAAAACATATGTTTATGTGTTCAAGAAGCACCTTTGTTTACCAAAGGTTTATTATTTATGGAACAGCCAACAATTGATTTGATTACAGAAAACTATTTAACTTCTAACAAGTTAAATTTTATAGATTCTTTTATACCTATATTTGTTGTGAATGAAACAATTGATTATTCAACATTTTTCTCAGTTGATTCCAACGCTTGTAAACACGTAGAGCAAACTTTGTTTTCTTTCGTCGCTTAAATAATCAGGATTTATCAAATGAAGTTACCATCCGACGTCGAAAGAGTTAACAATATAGCATTAGCACGACGTATGCATGATTTAGGAATGATGCCCAAGTTAATCTCTGACTTTGTGCCGGGCACGAAGAAGTTAGTTAGAACTTTTGGAGAAGCAAATCCAGAATTAAACTTTTCAAGAGGCTACTCAAAAACATGGGCTAAATCCAATGATGGATTTAAAATGTCCAATATTCTTTTTAAAATATACGGTATCGTATCAGGTGATCCGTTATTAAAAAAAGGTTTGAATATCTATCATATTGCAACTGCTTGGGAGGTTGCGGTTATCCAATATCCCCAATTATTAAGTAGAAAAATTTGTGATATATCTCGATTCACCTATCTTTTGAAAAAGATAATTTGCAATGAGTTTTTAATAACTCAATGCAAAACTAATTGTTGTAATCATAGGTTTATTGTTCATGAAGATAGTGATCGCTATTTTTGTTGGGCATGTACAGAAAATTATTCATCTGTTAGCTTAAATAAACTAAGCGAAAAATATAATTCAAAAGAACAGTCACATAGAACTACGTTATATGCACCAGTAAGTGATAATAAAAAAGAGTCTTTTGATAGTTCTGTATATTTATCAGCTACTCGACACATGCTAGTAGCATCAAAAGTTAATAACCAACTCACACCTAAAGTTAATAAAAATTCTCACCATGGCATCTCCTGTGATATTCCTCAACATAGAAGCGTTGCAAACGGTTAATCATTTTTATTTTCTCTAAAACCCCCCACTTAATTATGCGTTTTTTCGTTTCAGTGTCCAAAATGGCACCTGAAACGAACAGAACTAGTGTGCTTGCTTGATATCATAAAGGTATTAAGGGGGAGCCATGAATACCGTCATTTCAAAAATATTTATACCATTTTTATTTCTATCGCTCAGTTTTCAATGTCTTGCTGGGGATGATTTCTATGAACAAAGCCAACGAGGTTGGTTTTGGCATGAAGCCCCTCCTGAAGTTGTGGAGCCAGAAGAACCAGAACCAGAAAGCCCTCCTGAAAAACCAGAGGAAAAAATGGTTAATATTGACGTAAAGTGGATAAAAAAAAATCTGCCAATACTTCAAAATAAAGCCATTGAAAATCCTACAACTGAAAATTTAGGCGCCTTTTATGCTGCTCAACGGCTAATGCTTGATTATAGTTCTAATTTTGCCAACAAATCAGGTGATTTTTTTAGAAAAGAAGCTAACTGGTTATCTGAAGATCATCGAAGACCAACAGAGTCATTCATGCTCAATCGGTTTAAATCAGATTTATTGAAAGCTCAAGAGCCAGTAATTAAAAAGGTCGCTACTCAAGCAGGGATTTGGTTCTTTTTTTCTAGCTCTTGTCCATACTGCCTTAAACAGTTGCCTCTCATTCAATATTTATCGAAAGAATACAATATAAATGTCCTTTATATTTCCTTAGATGGTGGTTCGATCCCTGGTATTCCTGACGATAAAGTAGTTATTGATGTTGTTGGTAAAGCCACAAGCCAATTTAATGTCACCGTTACCCCTACTACTTACCTCGTTTCTAACGACGCTTCAAAATTTGAATTGTTGAGTAATGGTGTTTCTGCGTTACCAAAAATACAGAATGCACTTGTTCAAATAGCCCATAAATTTGATTGGATCAATGATGATGAATACAAATCAGTCCAAGCTGTTCGGCGGAGTAATGTTCTTGATAGTGGCTTGCTACAAATAAAGGAATCTGAGTTAAATAATTCAGAGTTTTTATACAACGCCCTGCAAAGCCGAGTCGATTTATCCATATCCCCAATTGGAACACCCATTAGTTTAGGAATTAAAAAATGACTTTAAAAAAATTAAGTGTATTAATTGTTTTAACGTTGACTACTTCTTTTGCAATAGCAGATCCTATGCAAGATGTCTTTAACGACATGTATTCAAAGTCAGCACCTAGTGCTGGTAAACATGCAAATGGACGTTATGGTGTCAATTTGGGTGGGTTTTCATATAGGCCCAACATTGGCGAAAATCCCTCAATAGTTAGCGCAAGATTACCTAATGCAAATATGGGGGCTTGTGGTGATATTGATATTTTTGCCGGTTCCTTCAGTTTTATTTCAGGCGATGAATTAGCTCAATTAAGCCGCGCAATCATGCAAGGTGCGGCCACTTACGCATTTAAATTAGCTCTTCAATCTATGTCTCCCATGGCCGCTGGAATTGTTGATGAGTTAACGACTCTAGTCAATGGAATGAATGAATTCAATATTAACGGTTGTGAAAAAGGGGCTGAATGGGCTCAAAAGGCACTTGGTTCCGGAGATGCTACTCCTGCTACCGAAATGGGATTTGTAGCCAATAAGCTGAGTTCTGTTAACGTTGCAATGGGTTTTTCACCCGATCCAAACGAGGCACGAAACGGAGAATCTTCGCAAAAATCCGTTTCTGACTTAGAGAGCCAAGTGGGTGTAAAGATAGCCCAAAATGCATTAATTAAACCCTTATCGGATGCAACCCCAAAAGGATTTTTATTCGATAGTTTTGGCGGAGTGAAAAAGAATGAACTCGTGTTCACCATTTTAGGCGCAACCATCACAACGACTGATTCGTCTATGTGTACTGCCCCCATGAATGCGGGAGAAAATACCTGTCTATCGTATGTCCCCGGCAAAGGAGCCGAATTCTTCACAAACCTATTTTATAATGCTGAAGCTATCGATTCTAATGACGAAGATATTGATATTAAATATTTAAAATGTGCCACAGAAGAATGTCTTTCGGTACATGAGACGTCTCTTACGTTAAAGCAATTCTTACCTAAGTTACGTAAAGATATTTATTCCATTTGGCAAAAAACCTACAAAGAACCTAATACTGAGTATACAGAAGACGAACTAAAACTCGCATATTGGATCGGCGATGACATGCATTTGATGATGTCTACCTTTGGAGCCACTGATAATTTTGGTGAAAGTTACGCAAAATATAAGTCTATTGAAGCAACTGCCGCCATTATGGATTACTTAGCTTACGACTTGGTCGAACAAGTCGCAAAGGCGCTGACAATTTCGAAAAACAATCAAAATAATGACAAAATTTATCCAGTTGGTTTATCTCAAACCGAGAAAGATTTAGCAACATTCCAAGCTAACTACAAGGCGCTTCGAAATGGTGATATTCAACAACGCATAGATGAAAACAGAGCTAATTTACGTAGTAATCTGGCCATATTGCTTGCTTCAAATAAGGGAGCATAACATGTACGAAATTTATTCGATTGGTAATGCAACTTTTTTAATTGAAGTGTTCCGAGGCATTGCAAGGTTATGGTCCACTGGTGATATTTATCTCATGTTATCGATTGCGCTTTTGCTCGGTCTTATTTGGAACTCTCTTATGTGGGCTATAGATCAAGATAAAGCCCCATTTCCCGCAAAAGGCTTTATTTTATCAATAGTGTTCGTGTTAGCCTTTTTAGGTCCTCAATCCCTTGTTGATGTGAGGATCACGTCTAAACGAGATGCTTCATTTCAAGAAGTAAATAATGTTCCTTTATTGCCGGCGTTAGGCGGTTGGTTAATTACGAATAGTGGTACCGCAATTGCTGATTTAATGGCTCAGGCATTTTCGATTGTCGGTATTGCAAATACATGGGAAGCATTGAGCCCAATTCAAAATTTTGTCGCGCTAGATGACGCAAACTTTAGTTCAGCTTGCACTCCGATCAGTGGAGACCCAAGTTACAATGTGTGTAATACCCTGCATAAATATATTGAGGATTGTTATGAAACTACAAATATCATTGCAAAGAACGCTGCACAACCTATTGAAGCGTTAACAAACGCTGCTCCTAGAGACATAATGGCCGCGTTAAAAGTTACTAGTCCTAAATTCACTACCACCAGCTACCTTGTCTCAAACAATCCTGATGGAGAGGTTCTCACTTGTCCTGCAGTTTGGTCAAAATTGAATACTGTTTTAAATAATTCTACTTTTAAAACCAATTTACAGAAGACATTATCAAGTGAAGGTGTCGATTTAGATGCGGTAACTAAGTTTCTCAGCCAAGCAGCTCAACAAGGTGTGGTTCCAAGTGCAGAGTCGTCTTTTGATTTAGCTAATGTGGCATTCTTGAAAAGTGTGTTTGCAGATTACTTCCCTCATTCAAAATATGGACAACAAGTTTCGCGCGCCATGTTTGATACGGTTAGACAACGACAGCTCGCCAATGCGGGTAAAAAAGAGTATTGGATGGAAAACGCCGAAGTGATGCAGTCATTTTTTGAGGCATTAACCGTATTTTTAGTCCCCTTTCTTGGGCTCGTTCTAGCAATATCTGGACACGGGATTATGGCGATGGGGCAATACTTTGCGGCCTGGGCTTTTGTACAGCTTTGGTCCGTCATGATTGTGTTGGTTAATCTTTTTACGGCGTTAGCAATGACCAATAGATTTACAGATGCCGTCGTTGCAGGCAAGTCCCAATTCAGTCTTTCCGCAATTGACAGTCAGTTTGCAACTGCAAATAGCTATATCAGTATTTCAGGCATGATGTATACCTTTATCCCTGCCATATGTGTGTTTGTACTCTATCGAGGAGTCCATTCAATGCAAGGAATGGCCAAACAAGCCATGGCAGATCCAAACATTAATGCACAAAGACTTTCACCAGATACGGGGGCGACTGTGAGCAACGGTAGGGTACCGTTTGGGAACAACACTGGCGTACTTCAAAATCAAACTGGTGATTGGCAAACAAGTGATACTTTAACAGCCAGTTCAATGGGGAAATTTACTGTTGCTGAATCAACAGGTAACGGCCTTACCGCCGGAGCCACCGACCTTAAGTCTGCCGCTAAAGGGTCGACGGCAAGTGCAAGTAAAGCTCTCGACAATGTTTTTGGCGACGCAAATACAAGTTCAATGGATTTTAGTGACGGAAAATCAACTACATACAACGCCTCAAACATTAAAGAGGCTACAGCTGGGGTTACAAAAGCATTAGTTGACGCTACTGGAATGTCAACACAACAAGCTGAACAACTGATGGCAAATGGTGATGTAACTATGACTGCTGGCGGCGGATTTCAATTAGGTGCTAAAGCGGGAAAAAATGGGACGGATGAAGATGGTCGTGTTAATAGTGCGGCCCCCACAGGAATGTTTGCTGGGTTTGGTGCAAAATTTAATGCAGACATAAAGGCCGCTGTTGGAGTAAATTCAAAAACAGCACAAGGAACCTCCGACTCTTATCAAGAAGCACTTCAGAAAGCTAATGCGAATAGTGAAAAAGTTAATGCTAATTTGTCTAGAATTCACACCGGAAGTGAAGTCTTATCAGCTTCAAATAACCAAGGTATTCAACAGGCAGCTAAAGAGGCTGCAGCGTATACAAGGCAAGCTCAGGCATTAGAGCAACAAAGCGCCATGCTTTCTCAACTATCAACAAGTTCATCACAATTAGGTCAGTCTAAAGAAATCGATATGGTTGGTGCGGGTCTTCATTTGAAAAACCAATATATTGCTGACTTTATGCAAAGCCAAGAACCTGAAGCATGGGATAGAATTAAAAACTCGACTATTGACGATATGCCAGGGGATAAGTGGTTACAACAACGTGAAGATAAGAACTTCGCGGAGCGAGGGCTTCATACAGATAATCCACGTGGTGATGCAAGGGCTTTAGCGCTCATGGACTTAGTTAAACAGAATAATTCAATTGATTTAACCGCTAATGGGCAAGGTGGCGTTGATATTGCCAAAGAAAAACAAGATACACAAACAAATAAAGATATTTTTAAGGCTTTATCTAGTGTAGGTATTGCCAATGCTGGGACTGCAGCTGAGTTCTATGATAAGAAAGATACAACATTATCAAATATGGAAAATACGAATACAGAAATCGAACAAACGAGAGGCTCAATTGGAGCGGGAGCACCTACTATTGCAAGTGCTCAAGAGTTTAACCAAGAACACCAAAATCGACAAGATGCTGTAAGAACCGGTGTTGATTCGGGTGCGGCAAATGCCAAACAAGGTCAAGTTGAAGCAGAGCAAGCTCAGAAAGATGATATGGCACGATTTAAATCAGAAAGTGAAGAATTAACTGGCGGAAAACTACCTGATATTTCTCCAAGTAAATCTGATGAACTTAGCAAAAAAAGTGATCATCTTAATAGAAATGTTGATTCAATCAGCAAAGTGTTAGACGTAGTTTCAAACTCTACGAATGCCGTTGGTGAAGTCCTTAAACCTGGTGGAGCTAATGCGTACAACAATTTTGTAGAAAACCAAACTCAAGCCAAGGCTGATACATCTAATTTGAGACCGGAATACTCACAGGGTGTTGAATCATCTAGCCAATTGACAGCAGTCGAAACAGGGTCAATGAATGACCGATTGACCTCTAAAGATGCTGACAAGGTTAAAAATGCACAAAGCATGATCGCTGTGTGGAATGATGATACCTTGATGACGCAAATTCTTGGGAAAGATGAAAATGGTAAATATGGTAAAGGAACTGATGAAAGTAAGAAAAATTTTGATACCAACACGCTTCAATCATTATCTGATGGCGCTAATTGGTTAGATGACTATAAGACCTCTGGTGAACACTTAAAGGCAATTGACCAAAGCATTGCCCTTGCCGATACTAATGCTGCAAATAGTGATGGTGCAAGGGCCTATCTAGGTGCAATGCAACATTTAGGGATAGCACAAGAGGCATCTGAAGAAAGTGATGGCAAAGTCTTTAGTTCAATATCCGTCCAGGCGGCATCTGATTTAACAAGTGTTTTAGACAAACAGGCAACTAATGGTAATACATCTAATTTAATGGCAGAGGTTACAGGTAACCGTGATATGACCAGTGGTTCAATTTGGATGCCTGCTGGTGACAGAGAAGCTACGCGAGATGATTATTCAAATAAATTGGATAAAATGGAAACGTTAGCGAGTCGAATGGATCACCTTCTAAATGATGACCAAAAACAATTTGTTAAAGACTTTATCCAAGGATCGCGGGATAGGATAAATGAAGATGTAGGTGATAGGCCAAACGAACAAATGGGCGGAGATAAGGATGAATACCTCAAGGCCGCGGAGCAAATATTTACAGGAGGCAGTTCAAGTCAAGCTGGTTCAAATACAGATATGAATACCATTAACAGCACAGATTCGAATGCTGATGTGAATACCACTAACAGTACAGATTCGAGTACCACGCCTTCTAGCCAAACGGTTTCAAATGCCGATTTAGACGGTCGTACAGCATCAGTTCAAACTGTGAATAGTTCTTCGGATAACACTGTTACAAATATTAATGTTGCTCAAACATTCAATAATCCAGAAGTGAATACAGCAACAAATACAAATGCCCCCCAAGCTCCAAATAAGTCAGAGAAAAGTCAAGGTAGCGATGAAGATTCAACATCGAAAACTGAAAACCAAGACAAGAGTGCGGAAACTATTGCAGATTCATCTAAACAGTTAGATAGTTATTATTCGATGTCTAATTCTGTTGTAGGAGGAAGACTTTAGATAAGGGTGATTTAAGCGGGCATAGTCCCGCTTAAATCATGTTATTCACCAACGAAAATATATCGCCAAAAGCTGATGTTATTTGGACGTTCTAAACTTAAAAAACTATCTTTATAATGTGTATGTAAGTCAAACGGTACATCTTGTGGCCGTTCATTATCTCTACACCATCCACGCCAATCAGTTTGAGTTTTAATCCCAAGCGAACGAGTAAAAGACAGTAGTTCTTCAAAGTCTCTATATTTATCAGTGTTGAGAAATTGTGTCCAATTGCTAAACCCTTGTACTTTTGAGACAAAAAGCGGCGCATCTATTTGTTTAGTTGTAACAGCCATACGCCACTCTTCTTTAGTTTTTATCCCCATCTCAATAGCAATTTTCTGAATTTCTTGAATGTTTACTTCTTCTTTTTTATGTTCTATACCGGTGAATTCATTCCAACCATTCCATTCATTTTTATAAAATACACTAGGTTGAGCAGGTAGCTGTTCTTTCAATACAGAACTACCATTTCTGAACCTATCATACTCTTTGGCTGTAAATACACCAAAGTCTCGAATAAGGAGCATTGCTTCATTATATGATAACTTTATAGATCCTCCATTGAGAACTCAAAGAAATAATAATCGCATTATATCCTTGTTTAAATGAATTGTTAATAACTTCATCTATCAATAATCAGCCCCGTATATTTATTCCCTATGAACAACCTATAAGTTGATTTTTTTGGGGTAGATGGTTCCCAGGAAATATTTGCGTCGTCACACAATTCGAAGTATGTTTTTATTAAGGTTATATTGATAAAGCAGCGATAAACAACGAGATTCTCTCCTATCTGTTCTACTTTGATTTTATATCCAAGAAATAAAAAAGGCAGTGCAGTTATTACGAACCATGGCCAAGGTACACCATAGTGGTATATATTAGTGTTAACTAAATTAATTAATAGGCAAACAAAAAAAGGAAGTGTAAAAGCTAAAACACTCGCTCTAAACAATGAATATCGTTTAAATACATAATAAGATTCGTTCATTCTTTAGCCTCGTTAAATCGGTAAGTCATATCTAATTTTATCTGAACTTTACCATCCCTTGAGCCATCGTTATATGGAGCATAACCTATAAAAATAGTATCGTTTAACAAGTTCCTATATCCAAAATCACCATCCATGTTATTGCTTTTAATAAACTTCATTTGTTTATCATACATAGTATTTATGAACTGTTGTTGCATCGATATAGTAGGTGTTTTAGGCCTATATATAACGTTGTTAAATAGCGTATTTTTGGTATCAACCGACAGTCCGTTAGGTAGCGAACTAGGAGAGCTAAACACAAGGGCCGTCGCTAATATCATGGTGAGCATATATAATTCCTCATTTATTTAGTCACTATTTGGAACCGCAAACCAAGACTTCCTACCGTTAATCAAGGTGTGTTGTACCTCTTTAAACTGCACATTCTCCCGCAGATAATTGGTTAACGGGTTCACTTTAATCGGTGGTTCACCAAAGATAATCATTGGCAATGATGCATTGCTAGAAGATATTTTTTTGTTGGCTTTACTTCCGTCAACTCTAGTCCATAAATCGATAAAGGGCTGAGCTCGAGTTTGTTTTATTTCCATGATCCGATGGTTCTTAGGCACATGAGATAACTGTTCAATTTCTTGTTCAATCATGTTTAATTTGTCATCACGGTCAGTCCAAGCGTATTCAAATGTTGGATTGTTTTTAGCCTTTTCTAAGCTTAGTTTAGCGTCTTCCATCGTGATGTTTTTATGGATTGATTTATGCTGCCAGTAAAAACTAATGGTGTTTATTGGTTGGCTGCAACTTCTAATCTTACGAGTGGCTGTTAACAAAACCACGTTTTCAATTTCTTTATGCAAATTTTTATGAGCGCTCTGCCTTTTTCCGCAGTAGCCTTTCTTAACAGACAAATGAAATTCTGCTTTACGTCTATTGATTTCATCAATATAACTTTCAACTTCACTCTTTATCTGTAAGGGAAGAACCACGTACCCTGGAAACCGATGAGCAAGGTAAGTGCTATAGGTAAAGGCATCAAGCTTCAGTGTGGTAAAGGCTTTTTGCAAGAAAGATACTCCTGCAGCATCATTGCCGAAGGTATTTAAGATGTTGATACAAATCGGTTCTTCCAACACTTCATCAACTTTGATGAGCGGCAATTGATATAGTTCTTGTTCAACAACCGATTCGCTCAGTAATTTAGAAAATTCGATAAGCATTTCCTGTAACTGATAAAAGTTACTTTTCATTATCGAATTTAGATGTGTGCGTTTTGACATTTGCGCTACCGCATACTGACCACTTATGTATGTTATATCACCGTACTAAGTTAGTTTCAATGAGTTTCAATGTTTCGTTATATGTAATTTATCTCAACTATAAATTATCTGTCATAACGCTAAGAAATACATTAGAGATTCAATGTAATCAATTATTTTATAAATTATTGGTTAAGGTGTCCCAAATGTATCCTAAAATAACAAAAATAAATCAATGTAGAGATAACATTGTATTCAGAACTTACTCATTTTTGGTAACAAATATGCCAACACAGCAATCTGCCACTATCCTTTACTATGAAAGCAAAATATCTATGGAACTTAAATCTTTACTGATTAAAAACTGCCAGATAGGTGATGGTTTTCGAGTTAAAACATTACACATTTTCAAACAAAAGATGAGGCGACTAACGAGCCGAAATTGGGGTATGTATGAGTTATCAGCAGTTTAAAGTGTGTCAATACATGCAAGGCTGGATCAATTACTTTGGCATCGCTAACGCTTATCAAGG
>NZ_JBGOOV010000029.1:0-70847 GCF_041439795.1 Shewanella sp. 5S214 | reverse complement strand
TCGGTCAACCGATCAGTTAAATTTTCTCGTTTTACCGCTTAACTGATCGGCATTAGGCGTTTAGCGGCATAAAATTCTTCCCAAAAAAGGGCTGTCGTATTCTTCATCTCATCTTCAGGTTTATCCCATGTCCATAGCGCCATTTTATCAATTAGTGCCTTTAGCAAAGCATTCACTTCAATCATTGTAATGTCGCTTGGGCATTGAAAAACTGTGCAATCGAAGTACAGGGAACGGTAAGCGACTACATTTGTCATCGTCGCGCGATGTTGGGTAGATGGGGGGATCCAAACCGCTTTTATGGGGGGTAAAATGCAGATGGAGTTTTCTAAAGCAAAGCTCATACAACCTTGAGGTGCAAAAAGTAATTGGCCTTTCTTGTGTTGATGCATGCCTGAGTCATGTTTTCCTACCTCTGCGGCTATTCCAACAACGCAAGAGTTTAAGCTATCAGGCTCGAATTGGGTTTTTTGATTAATAATTGCCATTTGTCCGAATTTCGATGTTTTTGGTTTTTATGTTGTTAATTGGAAAAGAGTAGTCCCATTTATACTGCGTGCCAAGTTAATTTATAATGATGATTCTAGATGAATACCAAACCTTCTCTATGGCTGATGGTTGTTATGTTGATGTTCCCACAAGTCGTTGAAACCATTTACAGCCCTGCTTTGGGCTCTATTGCGCAATCATTCTCTGTAAGCTCTTCCCAAGCAGCTCAAACGCTATCTATTTACTTTTTAGCCTTTGCATTTGGTGTTGTTGTTTGGGGGATATTAGCGGACAAATTGGGCAGACGGCCAACAATGATTATTGGTCTTTTTATTTATGGTTGTGGCGCCTTAGTCGCAATGCAAACTGACAACTTTCCTACGCTTATGCTTGCGCGAGTATTAAGTGCATTCGGAATAGCGGTTGGCTCAGTTGTGACACAGACTATGCTTCGTGATGCGTTTAATGGCGAAGAGTTAGGTAAAGTATTTAGCCTAATGGGAATTGGGATCTCAATTAGTCCCGTGCTAGGAATGCTATTAGGCGGTCAACTAACTGCAATTGGTGGTCATCACTATGTGTTCTTAGCCCTATTTGCCATGGCACTGGCATTATTTATTTATAACCTGTTTAAACTCCCTGAAACGCAAAAAGAAAAGCAACCGATACAACTTGTTTGCTTAAGCCTTCGAATGGTGAAAGATACGCAAATTTTACTGTCAGCACTCTTGGTGGCGCTATACAACATTGCGATATTTTCTTATTACCAACTTGGCGCATTTATTTTTGTCGACCTCGGTTTTGGCTCCGAGCAATTTGGTTACAGCGGTATTGTGTTGGGTATTGGTATGTTACTTAGCAGCTATTTAAATAAAGCTCTTTTGTCAAAAAAAATGTCTCAGCGCTTTCTACTATGGGTATCTGCTACGCTGCTAACAATTGGTGCTGTTGGGGTTTATCTTACGCTGGGTTCAATCTGGTTTATTACTCCCATGATACTCGTGGCTAGTTCATTTGGTATTGCTATCCCAAATGTACTGAGTGTCGCTTTAGCCGAATATAAACAGCAAGTTGGTAGCGCAGGCGCTCTCTTTGGGCAGATGTATTACCTAATGATTGGTGGTGGCTTATTACTAGCTGCTGTAGTTCAGCATTTAGGTATTGTACTCGTCGTATGTAGCACAGTGACTGTGTTGGCGACAGTATCACGTAAATAATGAGTACCAACAGTTACTACTCGTATTGATGTACAAAATCCTTCAATATTGTTACTAATTTGAATATAAACAGCTTTGAGTTAAATGCTTGACTCACTTTTGTCCAAAAAGCGATCTAGTCTCTGCTTAAAAATGTATAAATTCAACTCTGAACTTGAGGACGTTGAAGAAAATAGCGTGAGCTAGCCAAGGATGGCGAGCTAGCTTTCGAGGGGAAGGGACGCCCCATCGGAAGCGTTAGCATTTTCACTCTTTATTGCAAAATGGGCCGAAGCAGTCTGCAAATGTAGGTCAAAGTTAAATCTGACCCCCCATGGCGAATTTTCGCAGCTCTTGTTTTGTAAATAGCGAAAATGTTGCGGGCGGCTGGGCTAATTCTTTTATAAAGAGTAAAGAGGGAACAGCCGTTGGTTTCCTCTTGGTCTGGGGTGGGCGAAGCGCCACGACGTTAGTGGCCACACTCCATACCTTAAAAATCACTTATTCAAAATAATTCAGGCTGCCAAGGGCAGCCTGAATGTTATGTACTTAAGAGTGTTAAGACTCGTCGCGGTTACTTACCATCAAAAGTAAATGACTGACCTGCTAGGGCGGCTTCAAACATTAACCCACCTTTAGCGGCGGTAAATATCGCCATGCCATTGATGTAGGCTGCAGTCGCAGCATGATTACTGCCAGCTTGTCCTGCACCCGCAGAATTACCTGTGGTGCCAACTTGAGCATTAGCACCAAGGTTAATTGCTACTGCTGACGCTTGAGCGCTAAACTCAAAACTGCCGCTGGTAAAATCATTGTATGCTTTGGCATCTTTAAAGAAGATTATTTCGCTATAGGCCTGTCCGCCTAGCTGAAAACCGATTGATAGTTGGGTTAATGTAGAATCACCCATGTACGAGCCTGCCTGATACACTCGACCGTTACCATAAGCTGCACCAATACCTATTCCCCCTTTGGCGACACTGGGGAAGATTGCATAACCATAAGCTGAATCAAATAAATGTCGGCTTTCGTTGGCCTTTTTAAAATTGGTAGTTGCATCGTTATAAGCTGCTTCGTCAGCAAAACTAGGAGCTGAAAACGCGAAGCTTATTAATACGAGAAAACTGGAAAACACTAAGCTAATTGAACGTTTCATAAATAACCTCGGTGACTATATTGTCATGATAAAACTGGCCTTAGAGTAGCATAACCCTTACATAGCGTGCGTTAATAAACATTTATATTCGGCTACTCGCAATACGCTCTTAAGCATAATGTTAACGTGAGACATGCGCCGTTAGTCTTTTTTATCACTGCCATTTTTAGTCGCGTATTGACTGGTATCGCGTCCATCTTTATTGGTCATTAACTGCTGTAAATAGGTGATTTCTTCATCGTCTAGTAGCGAATGAGCTTTAAGTTGCGACTGTGACGTATCATCTTTGCTGCTGGCGTTGAGTGCACCGCGCAAATAGGCTGATCGTGTGACTTGATGGATACCATACAAGGCAAACACATAGACTGTGAGTAGAAGGCTTAATCGAGTTATAGCTTGGGTTAACAAGGACACTGAATCACCTAAGTAAAATGGTAAATATACCAATACAATTCGCAGCACCCAATTAATCAAAATACCTATGGTTAATACGCTTAACCAGCGAAAACGAATGACTTGTAAGTTAGGTTGCCTACTGGCTAAATATTGTGGTCGATAGCGTGACAATAAGCGATAAATCGCCCAAGAATAACCCATGGTTTGCAGCATTAATAATAGGGGTAAAATGACGGCTAATAGGTTAATCGTGTTTAACTCAGCGAGTGATGTAATAGTGTTATGTAAGTTTTTAGGGGCGATACTAATATGAAACAAGATGGCTGAACTGGTGACTAAGGCGGCCAAAATAGCCCCGCCAAAATGTTTAATGATCAGCGGTTGGTAGTCTTGTTCGGTTAAGCTGCTTTTACAATATAAATACAGCATGGGCATGAGTAAAAAATAGATAGGAATAAATAACGTTAGGGCCAAATGGATTGGTATTGGAGCTGTTTCTTGCGTTAGCAACCCGGTTAAAAAATAACAACCGATGAGTAAAAATATTCCGGCGAGTAGACTGTGGCTGCGAGTGCTGCTTTGATAAATATAATGAACATACAGGCCCACTCCAAGGCAATGAATGCCTCCGAGTAAGGAAAGCCACCAGTATGTTTGAATAAATAAATCGTTAAATTGGTTCATTTTCACTCTCTTGGACGACAGTGAATACTAACCTACTTTCTGCAAAGCAAGTAGTTTACGATTGTTAACCTTGCTCAGCTTTGCGAAAATGTCTGTTTGAGGCTTTTTCTGGTGGTAAACCTGGTGCAGGTTTACGCTCAGCAAGTAAATGCTTAATCGCCATAATGGGATGTGGTAATAACATTCTTGGCCCAGCAAACATCATAATTTCACGGGCTCTTTGTTTCATATGGGGTTTGTAGCAGTGCACTGGGCATTTATTACACGTTGGTTTTTGTTGGCCGTAGGGGCAACGATCTAAACGAGTGTTGGCATAGCTTAGAAACTCACTACATTGTAGGCACACATCTCTGGCTGGTTTGAGTGGGTGGTGCACTTTACAGTAGATTTCCACCATAGCTTGCATAGTGCGAAACTCATAGAGTAATTGGTCACTCAATAATTCTGCTTCAGCCATAAGGTTATCCTCGATTTAATACCTTAGTAAAATAGTCTGATATTGGCAGTGTAAGCTCGATGATAACAGCTGACAAACTGAGTGTGGTTAACTTTGATATTCGGCCCAAAATTAACTTTATATGAGGTTAAGATCGCAAAAAAGATTGAACCAGTGCTCAAATGATCGGCTATGTATGCCTTTTTACAGATTAAAATAGATAAATAGTCGCTTTTATAGTGTACATTGAAATAATAATGGTAGATGCTTAAAAAAACAGCGCGCTATCATTAACCCTTTACATTACCTCACAATAAATGTCGTTGTGAGTGAGAACAAATAGTGTGTTATGGCACTTAATCAGCAAGGTGGAAGCCTAATGAAGATCATTTTAATGCTAGTATTGGTTGCAATTGCTCTGTACCTATACAGACGCACTCAAGCAGTGGCAAAACAAGAACTTGATAAAACCGATAGCAATGCCACTGCGCATTCGTCATCATCTGAAGTTGCTCAACCGTCATCGCCAGCCGCTACCGATACGACGGTTGCAGAGCATAAGGAATTAGATAAACCGGCAGCTGATGTCGTTTTAGGCGATTCTGTTATTAATGCCCCTCAGAGCACATCGGCTACATTGGTCGATGAACCAAGTACAACCGCTAATACTTCGCCTGTCGATACTCAACAAGCAGAACTCACTGCCGAGCCAGATGCAGAGCTAAATGATTCTGAAATCACAGAAACCTTGAGTCATGCTAAGAGTCCATCAGTTAACGCTTCTCCTGTCGATACTCCAAAAATAAAGCTCACGACCGAGCCAGATGCTGAGCTAAATGATTCTGAAACTACAGATACCTTGAGTCATGCTAAGAGTCCATCAGTGAACGCTTCACCTGTCGAAACTCCAAACGTAAAACTCACGACCGAGCCAGATGCTGAGCCAAATGATTCTGAAACTACAGAGAGCTTGACTCATGCTGAAACTGGATCAGCGGATACATCTGCGACTGCAGTGTCGACTCTCCAAGCTGGAGGATTGAGTTTGGAGCCCGCTAAAGGCGATTGGGCTAGTGAGAGTTTGCAACAGCAGGTTGAAGTAGCCAACAATGCCACAGATCTTCAAGGTCAGCATGATGGTTTAGTCAGTGTGATTAACCATTGTTATAAAATGCGTAAGCAAGCTGATTATTGCCAATATGGCGCAGCATTGCAGCTAACCTATTTAGAGCTCTATCGCTCACTGCATCAGCAACATGTGGCTCAAAAAAATACTGACGATATCAAAGCGCCAGTGTTTATGCAGTTATCAACCTTGTTAAATGATGTTGGTCAATTTGATGAAGCGCTTAAGGTGTGCCAGCAAGCACTTGAATACCAGTTAACTGATGGAACTGTCACTGGGTTTGAAGGGCGAATAAAACGCATCGAAAAAGCTAAAGCTAAAGCGAGCTAATAGGCTAATCAATACTGTTGCATGGATATCAGGTATGATATTCAAAAGGAAAGCGGACCTTGGTTCGCTTTTTTGTTGCTTCAGATCCAATGATTTTAAGGTTTAAAATGATATTAATGACCCGTACATTGACTACAATATTGCTGATAACTGCCACGCTTGTCTTACTTGGCGGGTGTATGCGTACTCCAGAATGGACCTTATTTTATGTGGCTGACCACACGCCTGTGCCGACGCAAATTGTCCTGCAAGAGCATATTTCTGGTTATTACAATTCATTAGAACAATGCCAAGCTAAAGGTGCAGGAATGTTACGCTTACAGGCATCATCATTGCCAGCAGAGAAAGCTTTTGCTTGTGGTGAACAGTGTCAGGTAAATGAACAACAGCAATTACAATGTAAAAGTCAGGTTGTTGGTGCTGTATATGATGCACTTTAAGCAAGATTTTTTTGAACAATTAGACGGATTTTATTCACAAGTTTATCCGCTACCCATCAGCAATCCTCATTGGCTTGGTTGGAGTGATGACGCCGCGAAACTGATTGGATTACAAAAACCTAATAATGAATTGCTGATGCAGTTATCGGCTAACTATGCCGCGCCTGGCGCCAGTTATTATGCGCAAGTATATAGTGGTCATCAATTTGGCGGTTACACTCCCAGATTAGGCGATGGTCGCTCAATTATATTAGGTGAAGCTATTGGCCCTAATGGTGCTTGGGATGTCGCGTTAAAAGGTGGCGGCCCAACACCTTACTCTCGCCAAGGTGATGGCCGGGCAGTAATGCGCTCTGCGGTGCGCGAGTTTTTAGTATCAGAAGCGCTTGCGGCGCTTAATGTGCCCACAAGCCGCGCATTAGCCGTTATCGGTTCCGACTTACCTGTATGGCGTGAAAGCCAAGAAACAGCAGCTATTACGGTACGCCTGGCTAAAAGTCATATTCGTTTTGGTCATTTTGAATATTTTTTTCACAGCGAAAGCGGTGATGCTGGAAAGTTGACTCAATTAGTGAATTTTACGATTCAGCAGCACTTTACCCACTTATCCGCCGATGCTGCGGGTTATAAGCAGTGGTTTTATGAGGTGGTGCAATCTACTGCAAAAATGATTGCCCATTGGCAGTCCATTGGTTTTGCTCACGGGGTAATGAATACCGACAATATGTCGATACTCGGTGACACCTTCGACTTTGGCCCCTTTGCATTTTTAGATACTTTTAAAGAAAACTTTATCTGTAACCACTCTGATCACGAGGGCCGTTATGCATTTGGCCAGCAGCCCGGAGTAGGTCTGTGGAACCTTAAACGTTTAGCCCAAGCACTCTCGCCCATTATTGATGCTGATGATTTAATTGCGGCCTTAAATACTTATCAAACTGAATTAGTTAACCAGTATTTAAGCCTAATGCGCGCCAAATTAGGGCTGCCTCAAGCGAGCATTAACTCAAATACATGCACTCAGGCGGCTCAAGCTGAGCTGGATCAGCAAGATTTACAGCTCGTGGGGCAGTTAACTGTTTTACTGGAAGCGAATCAACTTGATTACACCAATAGTTTACGTCGTGTGGGTCAAATTGACCCGAGTAGCTCTTATTGTACTTTACGTGATGATATGGTCGATCTTGCAGGCTTTGATACTTGGTATCAAGCTTATCAAAAGCGAGTGGGTGAAGTGGCAGATGTCAATGCGTGGCAAGGTGAGCGCAATAGTGCTAACCCGAAATACATTTTGCGTAATTACCTCGCGCAAGAGGCCATTATTGATATAGAAGAAAGTGGCGATAACAGTAAGCTATTGCAACTCCAACAATTGTTAAGTCGTCCTTTTGACGAACAGCCCGAGATGGAAGATTTTGCTAAACGCCCACCAGAATGGGGGCAAGGCCTAATTATGTCTTGCAGCAGTTAATTGAATTATTTTAGTCGAGTTAATTTATGAAATTATTGTCAGCCCAATTAGATCCCGCATCATTAAGTCTTATTATTAAAGCTGAGGTGGATTTTGAGCAGTTTGAACGATTTGCAGAACCGCTGGCGGCGGCACTTGATTGCGAAATCCGTGAGCGCCAATGGGGCGCAGATCGCCACCAATGGTTGCTGAACTTTGAAGGCAGTCCTCTATGGTTACATTATGAGTTTTATGGTGATATTTGTTGGATATCTACCGATAGCGCTGCAGAATTAGACGTACTAGCGTTTTTGTTAACGCTACTTGCTCCACATATTCAAACGACTAAAGAAGGCATACATGGATAACCGTACGGGCGCAGAATTTCATTTTCAGGCACTGAGACCCGATCTCATTCTTGATGCCATTGAAAGCATTGGTATCTTCCCTGAAACGGGATTATTAGCGCTAAACAGTTACGAAAATAGAGTGTATCAGTTCCGTTGTGACCAAGGGAGGCGCTATGTGGTCAAGTTCTATCGACCACATCGTTGGAGTAATGAGCAAATTCAAGAAGAACATGATTACGCCTTGGCTTTAGCGGCCGAAGATATTCCTATTGCTGTTCCTGTGGTTATCGAGGGTAAAACCTTATTTGAGTATCAAGGTTATCGTTTTGGACTGTTCCCCTCTATTGGTGGTCGGGCATTTGAAGTTGATAATTTAGATCAACTCGAATCGGTGGGCCGTTTTATTGGGCGAATTCATCAGTATGGTGCAACACAACCTTTTAAGTACCGTGAATCGCTAACACCGGAGATTTTGGGAGATGAGTCTTATCGCTATTTACGTGAAAGTGATATGGTTTCAAGCGCGATGCAAACGGCTTTTTTTACCGTAGTTGAGCAGGTCTTAGATAAAGCCAAGCAGATATGGCAGCAAAATCGTTTTACGCCTATACGCCTGCACGGAGACTTGCACCCTAGTAATATTTTATGGACCCCAGACGGCCCCGGATTTGTTGACTTAGACGATGCCAGGCAAGGCCCAGCAATACAAGATTTGTGGATGATGTTAACTGGTGATCGCCATCAACAGTTGTTGCAACTTGATATTTTATTAGAAGGCTATCAAGAGTTTTGTGATTTTGATGCAAAACAGCTGGCTCTGATTGAGCCGTTAAGGGCTTTCAGGATGGTGCATTATAATGCGTGGTTAGCCAAACGCTGGCAAGACCCAGCATTTCCAATGAATTTTCCATGGTTTGGTGATATAAAGTACTGGGAACAACAAACGCTAGCGTTTAAAGAGCAGTTATCTACGCTCAATGAACCTCCGCTGAGTTTACCCAGTTTTAATTAACAATATTTCATAATCACTACCTAATCGTATTTAGTTACAAATACAATTAGCTAGCAATTGAGTTACAGGCTAACGCTAGACTATGATAGAGCCAGCGTATTTATATTTTGCCTATTAGAAGGAAGTAAAATGAAAAAAGCATTACTGATGGCTGCTGCACTCTTGCTAGCGCCGATGGCTGCGATGGCTGCCGATTATAAAGAAGGTGTTCATTACACTGTGATTAGTGATGGCCCTGAAACTGCCAAGCCAGAAATTACTGAGTTTTTCTCCTTTTACTGCCCACATTGTTTTAATTTTTCTAAAACTGTGGTGCCAAAAATAGAAGCGACTTTACCTGAAGGCGTAAGCTTTAATCAGGAACATGTTGAGTTTATTGGCCGTGAAATGGGTGTTGAAATGTCTCGTGCATTTGCAGTTGCGCAGCAGCTTAATGTTGAGAAAAAAATGGAAGCAGCTTTGTTTAGCGCTATCCATGAAAAACGTCAGCAGTTCACCCGTCCTGATGATATCAGAGCGATATTTATTGCTAATGGCATAGATGGTAAAGCTTATGATGCCGCAGCAAAATCATTTATGGTGAATGCCAAGATGTCTAAAATGAAGCGTGATACTGAGAATGCGAAAATTTCAGGTGTGCCTTCATTGGTTGTTAATGGTAAATATCGTGTTGAAACAAGCTCAATTAAATCTTATGACGAGTTAATTGATATTGCATATTACTTAACGTCTATGAATAAAAAGTAGTGTTGACTGCTGATATTTTAAAAGGAGCTTAGGCTCCTTTTTTGTTGCCTGAATATTTGTGATTTAAATGCTGGCAAGGGCCAGTCGTCACTTATTCGCCTGTAAAAGAGCAGCTTGGTAGCATTATTTATAGGGAGTGTATTGTGGTGGGGGAGCGGATATTACGTTGCGGCAAAAACGTTAATCAAAAGGCCGTAAGCAAAAAGTGTCAGGCAAAAAAAAACCGTATGTCTATAAAAGACGATACGGAGATGAGTTAAATAACTCTTTTTTACCCTGAGTAACACTAAAGATCCTAACATGGCGTCAAAATATTGGCAAGCGGCATTAAAGTGTCGTTTTTGTTTTTGGATTGATCAACCTGATAAAAAATAGCGTATTGATGAAACTCTTCCGCGGGCACGTGGTCTAATCTTTTGACATTAACCTTGTAGTGGCTCAACTAGAAAACTAAACAAAAAGTGAATAGTCGTGTTAAGTGGTTTTATCGGCGCTTTAGACTTCTATCTGTCGAGTTATACATAACTTATTGTCGTTATTTCATCGCAATTTACATATGTTATCTTGTTGGAGGAAATCGTATGAGAAGGTTCCCTGTGTATGCACCTAAATTAATTGTTAAGCATGCGAGGATTTTTTTGAGTGGTGTTATCTGGGTAAAAGACTTAGGGTTACTTGAGTTTGATAAGGGCCGCTTTTTACAGACGAAAAAAAGCCTGCCAAAAGTTAAGCAGGCTATCAGCGAACTAAATGCCTTGATTGAAACACAATCAAAGCAGTATCAATCCATTTAGATTTCGTTATTCAATAAACCAACAAGGCCGTTGACCTTATCACTCCAAGAGTTTAGGTCCTGCTGCAATTGTTGGTTTTTTTGTGTCAATTCTTGCTGCTGTAATACTAATGCTTCATTCTTTTGCTTCTCTTCATCAAGCTCCATTTTTAGTAGCTCAATATTTTCGAGAGTTGCCTGGATTTTGTTTTCCAGTTGGGACAATAATTCAAGGCTCATGGGGAGTCCTATACGTTTCTGGATGGAATCCCGATTCTAGCAGTGACAAGGCCTATAGGAATAGCCTTTAAAACTAAGTGGCTAAAATATATTCAATAAATCGTACTATATTGTACTTTATCTGAGATCGCGCTATTTTCATCTGCCCTCTATGGTAATAAAAGACTTAGTTATGATAATTACTCGACACGATGTCAGTGAGCGAATGAGCAGTATTGTGATCCATAATGATACTGTTTACCTGTGTGGCCAAGTTGCAAATGATAAGTACGCAGACATTAATACTCAAACGGCGAGCATGCTTGAACAGGTTGATCGTTTACTGGCACAAGCTGGTAGCCGACGCGATCATATTTTATCCGCGACTATTTACCTCAAAGACATGACAGATTACGATGCTATGAACCTAGTATGGGATAGTTGGTTGCCAGTGGGCCATGCTCCTGCAAGAGCATGTGTGCAAGCTGCGATTGCGGAGCCGGAATACTTAGTTGAAATATCAGTGATTGCCGCGGTGGTAAACGAGTTATTGCCTTAAGTCTGTGATTAGCCTTAATGGATTCACTTTGATTAATTAGCGCGCGATGAAAATCAGACATGCACTGACAGTTTGTCTGTTGCAATTTGAATAAATATATTGATGCTTGTTACGTTCAATTGACGTATTTTGATTTAGGATATATGGCTGCGACTTGACATTAATCTCTAGCCTCCATAGTCTGCAAGCTCAGTTTTTAAGGTGGTATGCAATGGACATAAAATATAATTTAAAATCAGCGTCAGAGCGCCGCACAGAACCCTTTAAACCAGAAGGTGATGTTGGTTTTGGTCGACTTCGTACTGATCACATGTTTTTAATGGATTACCGTGATGGTCAATGGTGCGATCCGCGCATAGTGCCTTATGGTCCTTTTGAAATGGCGCCAGGTGCAATGACATTGCATTATGGTCAATCGATTTTTGAAGGTGCAAAAGCATTTATGCATGAAGACGGTGAGATTTATACTTTCCGTTTAAATAAAAATGCTGAGCGTATGAATCGTTCTGCCGATATTGTGTGTATTCCAAATATCGATGAAGCGATGCAAGTAAAGGCGATTAATGCCCTTATTGATGTTGATCGTTTGTGGTTCCCGCAGCAAGATGGTGCCTGTTTATACATTCGACCTTTCATTTTTGCCACTGAAGATCGCTTGTCAGTTAGCCCAAGCCAGCAATACACTTTTTGCGTCATGTTAAGCCCATCTGGTGCTTATTATGCTTCTGGGGTTAATAATGGTATTCGCTTATTAATTACGACTAAGTTTCATCGTGCTGTTTCTGGTGGTACGGGAGCGTCAAAGGCTTCGGGTAACTATGCCGCTTCTTTACGTGCAGGCAAAGCGGCAGCTGAATATGGTGCTGCGCAAGTGCTGTATCTAGATTCAACCAACACTCAAATTGAAGAAGTTGGCGCAATGAATCATTTTCATATTTTAAAAGACGGTACGGTAATTATTCCGACATTTACCGATACGATTTTAAAGTCAATCACCTCGCAATCGATTCTTGAGTTGGGCGATTTACTTGGATGTGAAGTGAGACAAGAAACTGTAATGTTAGATAAGTTTGTTGCTGATATTGAGTCTGGCGAAATTATTGAAGCGGGCGGTTTTGGTACCGCTGCAGTAGTATCACCTGTTAGTTCATATATTTTTGAGGATGGACGCATTATCACAGTCGGTGATGGTAATGTTGGGCCTAATATCAAACGTATCTATAAAGTATTTACTGAGTTACAAAAAGGCCATATTCCTGCACCAGCAGGCTGGGTAAAGCGTATTGAGCGCGTTGCTCCATAGTTTAGTTTATTATGTTCATAATAATAAAAGCTCCCTTGGGAGCTTTTATTTTATCTTAAAAATGACGAGTGTCAGTTTTGTCGTATGTTAATAAAGTCATGCAGTCATCGGCACTTAAGGGTTTACTGAGTAAGAAGCCTTGAACTTGATCACAACCACCTTCACGTAAGAAATTTAATTGTGCTTGGGTTTCTACGCCTTCAGCAACAACGTTAAGATCTAAACTGTGGGCTAAAGTAATAATCGCGCTAGTGATGGCGGCATCATCAGGGTCTTCAGTGATATCACGCACAAATTCTTTATCAATTTTCAAAGTATCAATAGGGAAGCGCTTTAAATAGCTTAAGCTAGAGTAACCAGTACCAAAATCATCAACAGCAATAGTTAACCCTAGTGCCTTTAATTGCGCCAATATCGCGACAGAATCTTGAGGATTGCCCATGATCATTGATTCTGTTAATTCGAGCTCTAGGGCGCTTGCTGGTAATCCAGAGACGGCTAATGCGACCTCTATGATAGAAATTATATCGGCTTTTAACTGTCTAGCCGAAAGGTTTACCGCGACAGATATATGCTCAAAACCAAGCGCATGCCATTGTGCCAATTGACTACAGGCTTGGTTAATCGCCCAGTGACCAATCTGGTTAATGATACCCGTTTCTTCTGCCAGCGGGATAAACTCAACTGGTGAAATAAGCCCTAGCTCTGGACTCTCCCAACGCATTAAGGCTTCAACGCCGATAATCTTTTCAGTTTTAACATCATATTTAGGTTGATAAACCAAATATAATTCGTTGTCTTGAATCGCCTTTTTTAGCCCTGCTTCTAATTGAACATAACGTGTTGCATATTGGTTTAACTGTTCAGTATAGAATTGGAAATTGTTTCGCCCCAATGATTTAGCATGATACATGGCTGTGTCGGCGTACTTAATCAACGATGTAGTATCTTTAGCATCTTCTGGATACAAACTGATACCAATTGACGGTGAGATCGTCAGTACTTTATCGTCTAGTAAGAATGGGGTTTGAAATGCATGTAACACTTTTTCCGCAATAATAGTGGCCGCTTTAGTTTTAGCCACGCCTTCTAAAATAATGGTAAATTCATCTCCGCCCAAACGAGCAACCGTGTCGCCATCTCGTACAGCATTTTGTAGACGATGGGCGACGGCTTTAAGCAGCAAATCACCAATATGGTGGCCCATTGAGTCGTTAATATGTTTAAATCGATCGAGATCTAAAAATAATAATGCCACGATACTATTGGCGCGATGGGCTTTGGTTACTGCTTGATTTAGTCGGTCTTGAAACAGAGTGCGGTTAGGCAGTCCGGTCAGTGGATCAAAGTTAGCCAATACACGTAAATCTTCTTCAGCTTTTTTACGTGCGGTAATATCAGTAAATACTGCAACAAAGTGACTGGTTTCACCTTTATTATCGATGACTTGGTTGATCTCTAACCATGCAAGAATACCGCGTCGATCGCGAGTTCGAATATGAATTTCACCAGCCCAATGTTTGTGTCTTAGTAGTTGGGTTTCAACAGCATTATAAAATTCTCGAGACTGCTTACCCATGGTCAAAAATAAGAAGTGCTTACCAACAACATCACGGTGTTTAAAGCCAGTTATACGGCTAAACGCAGGGTTGATTGAACGGATTTGGTAATCCAACTCGCCGACGACAACGGCTTCGTTCATACTGAATAATACTTGTGATGACAGTTTAAGTTCATTTTCGGTAATTTTACGACTCGTAATATCTTTATGTGTTCCCGCCATCCGTATAGGAATATTATTGTGATCACGTTCAACGATTTGGCCCCGGTCTAGTACCCAAGCCCATTCTCCGGGTTTGGTTTCAACACGGTACTCAGCTTCAAAAAACTCACTGTCGCCATTGAGATGTTCGTTAAGCAGTTGTTGAACCCGAGGCTTATCTTCTGGATCAATATTTTTAATCAATAGTTGATCTGTTAATGATAAATTCATCGGCTCAATCATATTAGTGCGATAAACTTTATCGTCCTTAATATTCCAATCCCACATACCGTCGCCAGAAGCCCAAAGCGCTAATTTGAGACGCTCTTCAGATGCGCGGATACTGCTGTCAAACTCGCGTTGTTTAGCTCGTTTTTTCTTTCTAGTCGAAAAAATCCAAATAATAATAAATAACCCAAATGTGGCATAAAGTGCATAGGCCATCTTGGTCATGTAAATAGGCGGGATGACTGATACATTTATATTTAGTGTATATTGACTGTATCTATTGGTTCCCAGAGCATGGCGAACCATTAAGGTGTACTCACCCGGCGGCAAGTTCGTATAAGTGATGTCATTGCCGTTAGATAACTCATGCCAATCACTATCATAGCCGTCTAAAAAGTAACTAAAACGGTTTAATCCAGGGTAATTAAAATTGAGTGAGCCGATTTCAAAACTGATCAGTTGTTGTTCATAAGGCATGACAATGTGAGGTGCATGGCTTAAGTCGAGAATAGGATGCTGGTCTTCACCTACGGTGTATTTCGTTAGCGCCAGTTTATTCTCCGCTCTCTGAGTGGGAATCGTGCTGGGGTTAAACTGATTAAGCCCTCTAATACCGCCAAACCATAAGGCGCCATTCGCCTCTTTAAATTTGGCAGTACCATTAAACTCGTTAGCTTGTAGACCTTCGAATTTATTATAGGAAATAAAGCTCTGAGTACTTGGAGTAAATCGTGAAATCCCTGAGTTAGTGCTGAGCCACAAATCGTGTGCGTCATCTTCTAAAATGGCATAAACCGTATTGCTACTGTTATCCGCGTTAACGTCCATCCGTTCAAAGTTAAATGTACCGTATTCAATCGTTAGCTTGTCTATACCACCATGGGTTGCTACCCAAAAATCACCGTTATCGGCCAGTAAAAAGTCTCTAACACGGTTATCACTAATGCTGTAAGGATTTTCTGGGTCGTGGTTTAACAGCACTAATTGTTGCGCTTCAGCAGAGAGCCTAACGACACCGCCCATGGTGCCTAGCCATAAATAACCTTGGCTAAAATAGAGCTTAATAATCTGGTATTTATAGGGTGAAAAGTCATCTTGAAAGCCAAAGTTATAAGCCATCATAGTGTGACTATATTCAGAGATGAAATACAACCCCTGTGAACTTGCTATCCATAAACGGCCTTTGTCATCAATGGTTAAACTGCGAAACTTGGTATCGGTACTAAATTGCTCATTTGCAGGTTTTACTTGTTTGAGGGTGTTGTTGTTATCGAGAGTAAACAGTCCTATATTGGTGGCAAACCACAGTAAACCTTGGTTATCTTGCACTATGTCGTGTACTACAAACGATAACTCTTCTGCTGGTATTGCTAATGTTTTAGCAAATAATTCATTAATATAGTGATATTGATGGTCATTAGGAGCTAAATATTTAAGCCCTGCACCATCAGTACCAACCCACAGGCGTTGCTGCTTATCGCGAAAAATAGCCCGGATCATGTTTGCCATGCCTGGGGTATCAGTTTGGTAATCGTAGAGATGGCTAAAGTATTGATTGGTAAGAGAGAGTTTATCAATTCCTGAATAACCTGTGCCAATCCATAAGGTGCCATTTGGATCAAGCATTAGGTTTTGCAGATTATTAGCACTGATGGTATTGAGGGTTTGCGGATTATACTTGTAATGCCTGCTATGCCATTGTTCATCAAAAAAATCCAGCTGAAAAAGGCCATTGTTATTGCCGATAGCAAAAATCTGATTGGCATTAATCACCACAAAGTCTGCAATATTACGGTTGTATCCGTAACTATTTTCATTTGTCCAAATGAGTTCTTTTTCATGGGTATCAAGATTGTAGCGCCAAATTTGATTATTAATCGCTAACCAAACTGAATAGATTGAGCTCGATTTAATTTGATTTACTGTCATATTGACCGGAATATCAAGTCGAATGATAGTGTTACTGTCGATGGCAAATATGCCATGCGCTTGAGTACCGACAACAATGTACTTATTGTCGATGTTAGCGATAGTGGTAATTTCAGGAGCAATGTTATTGCCTAGGCTAACGGAGGTTATTTTTTCTGTTTTGAGCGAGAGAATGTAAAGACCTGAACGTGTGCCGATCCAAAGGGTATCACCGATAACATCAAGTTTGGTCACCTGAAGATCTAGCAAGCCTTGAGCTTTTTTAAACTGAGTAAATTTGCCTGTGGTTAAATTTAACCTATTGAGACCATTATTGAGAGTACCGACCCATAAATCGCCGTCAGGTGACTGCAAAATATCAGTGATAAAATTGCCTGAAATAGAGTTAGTGCTTTTTTGTTGTTTCAAATACAAGCTAAAGTCTACACCATTATAACTGTGCAGACCGTCTTGAGTACCTATCCATAGCATTCCCGCACTGTCCATGAAAAGGCGAGTAATAGAGTTTTGATTTAGGCCATCCTTGGTATCAAAGTGCTCAAATTTTACTTCAGTTAGGCTGTCATAAGGAGCATTTTTTTGCGCTGCAACAGACACTGAGAAACTCAATGTAATGACCAAAATTAGCCAGTGTGTTGCAAGCGTTAAGGCACGAAAATTCAAATTTCACCTATAAACATTTCATTGGAAGGCTGCGAAAAATTTTAATTATGTTAACAATGATATGCTAATTTAAGCTTTGCAGATTCAGTTGTTAACTAATTTTATCAATTGAGTTATCTGAAAACTATTTTATTTCTAAAACTGACAGTTTTACATGCTCAACGCAACAGAAAATCGTCATTTGTCGACTTTCTGACAATTAAACCTATCCAATACCCTTATTACTGTTGGTAAACTTTCATTATGTCATCAATTTGCTGGTCTTTATCTAACCAGAGCTGATTTAACCAGCGCTGAAATTCGACACGGTTTTCAGGGCTTGAAAAGTAAATTTCTGAATCCACTTTAGGCACGGGTAGCGTTTCAACACGCATAACCACTTTTTTAGTGCGCCCATGCATGACATTGGCTAATACTTTTTCTGACGTTTCTGGATACACTAAAGTGATATTGAGCAGTCCGGTAAATTGTTCGCCCATTGCTGAAAGTGTAAAAGCGATACCGCTCGCTTTAGGACGTAACAAATGGCGATAAGGTGAGTTTTGACGCAGGCGTTTTTCTTCGGTAAACCGACTCCCTTCGACATAATTAATAATGGATGTCGGCATGTGCTTAAATCGTTCACAAGCTTTGCGGGTTGTTTGCAGATCTTTGCCTTTTAATTTAGGATTTTTTTTCAGTTTGGCAGCACTGGTGCGATCCATAAATGGCATATCGAGTGCCCAGCAACCTAGACCCATAATGGGCACATAGATGAGTTCTTTTTTTAAAAAGAATTTCAACATTGGAATGTGGTTACGCAATAAGTATGTTTGGGCTGCTATATCGAAACCACTCACATGATTACTGATCAATAAATACCAGCCATTAGGGTCAAGTTTATCTAGACCTTCGACGTCCCATTCTATATTTGAGATTAAATATAAAATACCACCATTGCATGTTGCCCACGCCCACATGAATCGGTTCATTATTCGCGTTAACAGTCGACGAACGGGCAAGAAAGGCAGTAATAATTTTACCACCCCACCAATGGTCAATAAGGTGCTCCATATTGCGGTATTGATGATCAATAGTGACAGACTAATAATAAACAGTATCGGACCTGGTAGAAAAGACAGCATTCCTTGTTATACCTCTTGCTTTGCTTGCGAAGAAAATTCCTGTAACTGTAAATCTTTTTTAAGCCAAAGCTGATTGAGCTGCTCTTGAAATTCAATTTTAAACTCACGATCTTTTAGGTAATCACCTCGCATCCTCTGAGGAATATCAGTGATTTTGATGTCGACTCTCACCTCTGACAACCCGCCACTGATATATTGCCAATATGTGGGTACCGTATCAGGGTAATATATAGTGACATTAACCAGCTTGTTAATGTGTTCACCCATGGCTGAAAGAGCAAACGCCATACCACCAGCTTTAGGTTTTAAAAGATGTTGAAAAGGTGATGCTTGTTTATCGTGTTTAGCTGCAGTAAAACGCGTACCTTCAACAAAGTTCATTATACTCACAGGCTTAGTTTTAAATTTTTCACATGCTTTACGTGTGATTTCAATGTCTTTCCCTTTCAATTTAGGGTTTTTGCGCAATTGTGATGTGCTATAACGGCGCATAAAAGGAAAGTCTAATGCCCACCAAGCCAAGCCTAGTACGGGCACAAAAATCAGTTCTTGTTTTAGGAAAAACTTTAAAAAGGGGATCTTGCGATTAAATACTCGTTGTAAAATGAGGATGTCGACCCAGGATTGATGGTTAGCAATAACCATATACCACTCTTGTTCCGAAAATGATTGATCACCTGTAACGCGAATACGCATCGGATGAAAAATAGCTTCGATGACGGTATTGACGCTAATCCAAGCTGTGGCGCAATTATCAAGAATATAGCTGCAGATTTTTTGGCAAATACCAATAGGGATCAATTTTACAAAACTAAATGCTAAGATCGGGATGGTCCAAAAAATGGTATTAATGACATAACATAAGAATGCGATTGAACCTTTGATTTTCGAAAGCAGCGACATTTGTATCTCCTATTAAACGGAGTGCTATGTTACTCGTAGTCGCTGTTTTGCTCAATCAATACGATAGGTTAAATTACGCTTATTGCTGATTCAATTTTGCCAGTAATCGGTCCATTGCCCTATAGCCAAGGGCTTGAGCAATATGACTGCGTTCGGTGGTTGGTGATTGCTGTAAGTCGGCAATGGTGCGAGATACCCGTTGAATACGATGAAAACTGCGAACAGACAACCCTAAACTCACCACACTTTGCTCCAAAAAAGCCAAATCTGCTTGAGTTATCCCGCCGTCTTGTTTGAGTTGTTTTGGGCTTAATTCACTATTCAATACTCCAGACCGGTTGAGTTGTCGATCGCGTGCTTGTTTAACCCGTTTAGCGATTTCAACGCTGGACTCACTGGGTTGATGTTGTTGGGTTAAGGTGCCAGCTGGCAGTTTGGGTACATCAACGGTTAAATCGAAACGATCCAAAAAAGGTCCCGATAGACGTGATAAGTAACGTTGAATTTGATCAGGGGTAGAACGAGTACGTTCCGTATCGCCACAGGGGCTGGGGTTCATTGCCGCGATGAGTTGAAATCGACTCAAAAAAGTCAGTTTAGCGGCTGCGCGTGATATCTCAACTTGACCGGTTTCTAGTGGCTCTCGCAGGCAATCTAATACTTTTCGAGGGAACTCAGCTATTTCGTCAAGAAATAATATACCACGGTGAGCCAACGATATTTCCCCAGGTTTTGGATGACTGCCACCACCAATAAGCGCAATCGATGATGACGTATGATGCGGCGAGCGAAAAGGGCGGTTAAGGAAACTTTGTGGTTTAATATGTAATCCGGCGACAGAGTGAATGGCAGCCACTTCAATGGCCTCATCGTAGGTGAGTTTGGGTAATAGTGGGATAATTCGATTAGCTAACATGCTTTTTCCTGTGCCAGGCACCCACGACTAAGTAAGTATTTAATCACACCTACTACTTATCCCTAAAGTTGACATAACACATACATTAACTACGCTTATTGGAATTAAATTTGTATTTTTAAGCGAAATGTCATGGCTTTTAAGTTTAACGAACATTTTAATTCAAGCGCTAAAATAACCTACCTAAATCAGTTTAGGTTCGGTCAGCTAGAGTTTGATAACCCTTCTGCTTCATGGCAGGGTCATAATTATGTTAGAGAGCATGATTATTACCCTAAGTTTCCAGTATTAATTCAAAGTAACGGACTTCCATGGGATATAGCTAATTCATATTTAATGAGTCTTGTACAGCAGAAACAACCTTGGGAAATGGAGTCGGTTAATACCCGCGCAAAGGGCTTATTGGCATATCTTAGATTCCTGGAACATTCAAACTTAAATTTTTTGCATCTACCAAAAAATAATAGACAAAAAGCTCCCTATCGTTTTAGGGCCAAATTGAGTGAGTTAATCTACGAGGGATTGAGTGTTTCATATGCAGCTAATTGTATTAGAGCAGTAATTGATTTTTACAAGCATATCGTAAAGTGGAAGTTATTAAATCCAGAAATGTTAGAGAATTCCCCCTACCAGACGATTGAGAGCCTCATTGCTTACATAAGTGGTGACGGTTTTAGCCGCATAAAAAAAATTGAAGCTGCGGACATATCAATTAAGATTCCAGCACCTCAAGTTCCAGTTGATCGTATCAAAGATGGAGGAATACTTCGTCCGTTGAGCATTGCCGAACAAAGAGTCCTAAAAACCTATATAGATTCTCCAGATTCAAATACTGCACTTAGTCTACTTATAAAGATAGCTGTGACGACAGGAGCAAGATTGCAGACTATTTGCACAATCAGAAATCATCATATTGACTACTTATGTTCAGAATTAGAGAGTAGACGAAAAGCTGGAAAAGCAAGGATTAGTATAGAACTGAATACAGGGAGATTCAGAGATATTGATACTAAAAACGGGACAAGCCACAAGCTATTGTTTAGTCCCGATATCATAGAATGCCTTTACATCTATTCAATAAGCGAAGTTCATGAAAAACGAATGTTTGTTTCTTATTATGGTAAAACACGAAACAACTATTTATTTCTTACCCGAGATGGAAACCCATTTTATACATCTAAAAAGGAAATACTTGAGCGCCAAAAAGAAGTGGCTATACCTGATATTAACATTAAGAAATTTATAATTAAGACCGGAGGGTCAGTTGATAAACTTTTAAAAAATTTAGTTAAATCAATGCTGGATAATCATGTGGAGGTGAAATCCTTTAGGATACATGATCTGCGTGCAACATTTGGTATGAATTTAGTTAGGCGTTTATCAGCTTCAGGTATTTCAGGAATAAAACTTCTTATAACTGTGAGAGATCGAATGGGCCATAAAGACATTTCTGTCACTCAGAGATACCTTGACTTCGATGAGATGCTCAGCGATATGGAGACTACTACTGAATTATATGAGAAAAACCTCTTCGGTGAGTATTAAATGCAGTTAAGTGAAAACATTTATCAAAATCGGCCTGTGACGATTATAGATATACTTAATCAAAATATTGAAATATTAAAGCCCGAGAGCGTTGTTATTAAACTTAATGACATTACGAAGTCTGGTGATAGTTATTTTGATATAGGGTCACTATGCTTCAGCATAAGGCGATACAGATTAAACCCTCGAAGCCAAGAAAATTATTATGGTGGAAAAATTGCTGATGTTGTTATTGAATCAAAAGAAGATTGGAGGATAGACCTCGTAAGATCTCTCATTGAGCATTTTAGAACAGAAGTGATCACTAAATCGACTTCAACTCTAAGAAATATAATCAAAATATGCCTTAATTTTTTTGAATTTTGTGAGAAATACTCTGATTCTAATGATCGAACAAAAACATTTGAAGGCTTCATTGCTATTTATAGAGATTTTACAGATAACCTTAAGCATAGAATTAAACTTGCTCCAAATAATCCACAATCTCTCAAAAGAGCTACAGCAGCATCTAAGCAAAGGTGTGTTCGTTTTTTCTTGTTACATCACTTTGAGAGATCGGAAATAGATATCATTAGATATGTACCCACTATTAAAAGAGGGAGGGATAAATGTAATGTTGTATCTGCGCCTGAGTCTGCTAATAGAGATGCATTTATAAAATTTTCATATGCTCTATTTCATGAACTTGCGGATGGAATTATAAGGCAAGAATACGCACCTATTAAACTTATGCTTCCTGTTAGGAAAAAATTAATTCCCCACATTTATTTAGACCCAAGCAGTCTTAGTGATATTATACTTAACCCTGATTTTAGTTGGCCTAATTTCTCAAGAAACGGAGAAAATAGCGCTACTGTCGATAACTTAATAAATGGCGACAGAGAGCTCCGTCGTAAGATTCGTGTAGCTACAAATCAAGCGAAAGCTCATCGTTCTTTTATAACACCTTCAGTTTCCTTATCTAAGTCTTATGTTCTGGCACAAAGTGCCTTCATAGCTTGTTTTTATGCATCTACTGGGATTAATCCTACTGTTCTTACGCATCTAAAAGTCACTTCAGAGACTCCGAAATCTACTCGTGGAATTCGTTTTAGCGGGCTTAAAGGAAGAGCCAACAATAAAATAGTATATCCCGAATTCGGAGCTAATTTTCTATCGACATTTAATAAATTTAAGAAACTACGTTCGTACGTTGTTAATCTTTTTGAAGATGAAGACTTTTGGTTTTTCCACCCGATTAATTCTCATAAGCAACTTGATTCAGATGCAACTTTATCTCCTTTAAAGCTATTTATTAAAGCTCACGATTTTGACATTCCTCTGATTACTCCGACTCAAATTAGAAAAGGTTTAGCTGTTGACTTCCTAAAACTGTCACAAGGGAATCTAGTCATCACATCCAAAAAGCTTGGAAACAATATCAACACCCTCTTATCCCACTACACGGTTAATTCTCCTTTAGAGCAGAGTCGTGAATTTTCAGATTTTTATCAGAAGATGTTTGAGTCTGCTCTTGAGCGTGCTCGGCCTAGACTAGTTAATATAGGGGTCTCGAAGTCTGCGAAGCAAGATTTTCATACACCAGCAGGACATTGTTCAAATACCCAAAAAAAGATCCCTCTCTTAATTGAAGGTTTTAGTCCGTTAGCTCCCCAACCAGATTGCTCCAGACCAGAAACATGTTTATTTTGCGAGCATTATTCAATAGTTCCTGATAAGGAAGATATTGGAAAGCTTTTAGGACTTAAAGAGCTGCTAAAACTCGTGAAACTCAATATTGGTGTATCAGATCAGTACATAAGTACTCTAGCACCAACTTTTCATCGTATTGACGAAATAATTCAATATATTCGAGATAATTATCCACAAACTGAGTCGATTATTTCTGATGTTCAATGTGATATTGAGCATGGGATTATCGATTCCTTTTGGGATGAGCATTATGATTTCTTAATTGAGCTGAGCTTAAAAGTATGAGTAAATTTATTCCCACATTTTTAGAGGATTTAGGCTTTGATTCAAGTATTTGCCCTGATGGAATCCACCCTAATTATCTTGCTATCAATGAAAATCATGTTATTAGTCGAGATAAAGTGGGCAATGTAGTCAGTAGGTTTAAAGATTTGCGATGGGATTTTTCTCATTACGCAAGCCGAGAGCTTAGAATTAACTTTACGAGATTTTACGAAGCAGATAAAACAGATAGTAAAGAGGTGTATGACGACCTTAAGTTGTGTAGTTTTTATCTCATATATTATCCGAACTTTAAAACAATGAGAACAGTTGACGGCGCTATAAGAGATTTATTTTTTTTTGCTGATAATGCAACCAAAAAGGGTATTTCTTTTCGGCAATCTTTAAATGATATTTCGGCACTTCAAGAAATTGAAGTTAATAATAAGTTATCTGAATCAGAAAAATTCCGGAAATTCAGCTCGATTTTAGCTTCATACAATAGACTAGGTAAATTATCAGCTCTCTTTTCTGCGTTTGATTTTTATCCAGAAAACAAGGCTTATAAATTTGTTTTAAAATGCTATCACATTTTCAAAAAAAATCGAATCGTTAACCAAACACTTGTAATACCGACGAGGTTGTTTGCAGAAATTATCACAGAGTGCTCTCACATTCTTGGTTCAATATTTTCTGAGACAGATTTCATTTTTAATGGAAAAAAACTTTTAGTTCATGAGGTTATTGAGAGATTGTTAGCTGATAGTATTTCTATTTGTCTTGAATCATCTAATAATGATAAATTTACATGCATTGATCAAATCCCCAATAATATTTGGAACTCCAGACGGTGGTCGCTACGGTTTTCTAAAAGTCAAGAAAGGTACTGGAAGGCACTGCAGCCATTCGGTATTAGCCACTTTAAGGACCTTAAAGTATTTTTTAGCTATTACTTTTCATCTGGAAGAGCTCTAGTGATGATTTTCACAGGAATGCGCTTTGAGGAATCTTCCAATGTGCCATTTAATGGGTTTGAAAGGATTTCACTTGAGGGAGAGGAGGCTTGTTTTATTCGTTCATGGACTACAAAGTTAGAGTCTGAATCAGCAAGGTTTGCAAGCTGGTTTACTTCGGATTTGTTTATTGACTACAACAAATCAATACAGACTTTAGTACGAATTTTTTATTCCAAATACAAATCGATTGATATAGACAGTGTAGACCAGTCAATGTACCCACTATTTCCCGCACTAGTGGGAAAAACACAAATAAACCCATTTTTTAACCACCCTTCGTTTAACAATTTTAATGCATTTACTGGATGGAGACCTTACGAACCATTTACATCTGCTCCTACTCGCTTTTGCGTAACTGATGAAGATATTGATGAATTACAAAGGTTAAATCCAGATAGTGACTGGCAAAGTCGAGGTATCAAAGTTGGAGTATGTTTTCCTTTTGCAAATCATCAATTTCGCCGAACACTTGTAGTCTATGCAGCACGTAGTGGACTTATATCTCTTCCCTCTTTACAAACTAATCTTCAGCATCTAAGTAACAAAATGACTGCGTATTATGCAAATAGCGCGTCTTATGCTGATAACTTTATTTTGGCAAATACAGATGAATCTAGTGGTAATAAATCCCTTAAAGCTTTTGTGAATGAATTTCGAGATGAGCAGTGTGATGCAGAGGTAGATTCTATCTGGGAAGATGTAGTTAAAACTGATGATATTCTTTTTGGCGTTTACGGATCATTTTTACAACGCAAAAAGGAATTAGGAACCATGCCTGCCATCTTCGAAAGTCGGGATAATGTTCGTAAAGCTGTCAAAAAAGGTAAACTAGCGTACAAGAAAACGCCACTAGGAGGATGTTGTTCATTAAGTTCCTGTGAGAAAGCTGCATTCACATCAATTACTGCATGTGTTCTGTGCGAAAACGCAGTGCTTAACAGTGTTTCAGCAGTAAAACTTGAAGTAACGAGGCATAACTTTAATCTCAAGTTAGCCCAGTTTGATCCACGTAGTCCTTTCGCACTTCAAATAAAAAAGGAAATTAAAGCGATTGACACCGCACTTTCCAACAGAATTTTTTCCATTGAAGGGAACAAAAACAATGTCTAGATCATTTGCTCAAGAGAAATATTGGGAGGCTTTAGAAAGAATCCAAAGCGAAAATACTCTTATTGTTAATACTAATGAACCTGGCTTCCGTATTAGTAACCTTACAGTTGCATTGGAAGCAGGCAAAGCAAAACCTAAAGGCTATATTAGACCTCTGCGCTTCCCTGAACTATGCGCTGCAATAAAAGCAGCACATCTTGACCGTCTAACTTCATTTGAAACATCAGCAACTAAGCGACAAAAGTTAGATTCAGACAAAAAACAAGCAATGAGTGCTAAGTATAAAGAGTTAAGAAATGATTATGAAAAGTTATTAGAGCAATATCTTAATGTGGTTAAAGAAAATTTTGAGCTTAAAACTCATATCTCTACTGAGAATAATTCAAAAAAAAGAATTTGATTTTAATACCGTTGATTGGTTAGAAAGCTCTGACCGGATCGGTGTCTAGAAACTGTAATATTTATCGTCATGGAAGTAACTCCTTTACATCACACTCGAGCACTTCAGCTAATTGATATACCTTTTCTAGTGTAATGTTAACTTCACCACGCTCAATTCTTCCTGCATAACTGCGATCCATTTCCGCTAATAAAGCCATTTTATCCTGTGAGATTCCAAGAATTTTACGTTTAGCTCTTATTTTTCGTCCAAATTGTACTGCTAAGTCTTTCATTTTTAATCTCATTAAAAAGAAAGACTATCTAAAGTTGCGGCTTATAAAGCCACGGACTATAATCCGCAATTGTTTTTTATGTCCATCTAACACTCAAAATGAGTGAGTAATAGAACCTTGTGAGAACGTTATGTCAAAAGCTTCAATCAAAATATGTTCAACATTACATACTATTCTCCAGGATGAGAGCTTCAATCATTTTCAAGTTATAGAATTACGGGATGTATATCATGCAGTTTCACAAGGCTGTGAAAGTGTAAGCCAAACATACAATTTCATTTATCGACAAATATCTAGATTGGTTAAAAAAGGGCTTTTGAAAAAATCTCAAAATGAAGGCTTAAAATCTATCACATACCAGAAGACAGAATTATTTTCAAAAACGAATTTCATTATAAGCACTAGTGATGAGCGAAGTTATCACCCTTTATCGCAAGCAGAAAATATTAGTAAAGATAAAATACAAAATCTAGAACAACGTCTTAAGCAATCGGAAGTTGATTTGCTCACAAGTATTGGAGAGTCAGAAGAATATATGCGTTTATATAATTCATTCCCTGAAATGAAATCGCATCTTGAGTCACAGTATATGCTTGCTAGAGAAAATAGTTCGAAGTTACTGGGACAGATAAAGGCAATTAAGTCTGTGCTCGCTCACCAACAGAAGTAAATATTATGCAACTAAGGCAATGGCAGTCAGAGTGCGTCAATCATGCCATAAAGCAATTTAGTGCTAATCAGAGACATTTCCTTTGTTTAGCTACTCCAGGGGCAGGAAAGACGGTTATGGCATCTGAGGTGACCGCTAGATTATTTGAACAAGGCCTTATTGATTTTGTTCTTTGTTTTTCGCCTTCAGTAAATATTGCACAGGGAATTCAAAAAACGTTTTCGCACCGGTTGTCATGTCGATTTGATGGTGTGATTGGTTCTATCGGATGCTCTTATACTTACCAAGGAATGCTATCTTTTAAAGAAGACTTTTGGCAATTACTAGAAAAAAATCGAGTACTAGTGGTCTTTGATGAAATCCATCATTGTTCAGGGAGAACTATTGAAGATGCAAATGCTTGGGGTGAAGAGATTTTACTCAACATACAAGATAAAGCTCAGTACACTTTGGCTCTGACAGGGACTCCATGGCGTTCAGATCAGGCTCCTATTACCTTGTCTCGATATACTGATCCAGATAATAAAATTCAATGTGATTATATTTATGGTCTAAAAGAGGCCATTATTGACGTTGTGTGTCGAAGTCCTAAAATAGTACTAATAGATAACGAAAAAATATCTGTTACTGACGAAGCCAATGAGACAAAAACCTTTTGCTGTTTTGATGAATTATTCAAAGGTACATCAGTTCCTTATCAATCGGTCATCAAAAATGATGAAGCGATCCGACATATTTTAACACTAGCAACAGACAAGCTTAAAATCATCAAAAAGGTCAATCCTAATGCTGCAGGGCTTATTGTTTCCTCATCAACAGAGCACGCTACATATATTTTCAACATGCTTAAAACAGAGTTTAATCAAACCGCTCAAATTGTTACTTATAAAGAAGACGAACCTTCACATAAAATAAATGAATTTAGGAACAGTTCAATCAACTGGATAGTAAGTATTGGGATGGTAAGTGAAGGAACTGATATCCCACGGCTGCAAGTATGTTGTCACCTAAGTAGAGTTAAAACCGAGCTCTACTTTAGACAAATATTAGGCCGTATTTTACGTATGACGACATCAGTTGATCAGCAAGCATGGCTATTCACCTTTGCAGAGCCAAAACTTGTTGAATTTGCAAATCGAATAGCAGAAGAAATACCCGAACAACCTGTAATATTTAGAGCTCCCGTCAATGTCAGTTTGTCAGAAGTAGTATTGTTAGATGAAAATAAAATCATGAAAAATGGCATTTCATCTATAGCTACTAACAAACTAGAATTTGGAAGTAGCTATAAACAAAAGCCCTTACAATCCGATTTTCTGGATACAACCACATCTAAGAATATAATAGGCTTAATATCCCAGTCTTTTGAGCTTTTGGGCGGATTTAGAGAGAAGGTAGTGTCTACGTTTGATTCGCCATTTTAGAGGGCTAATCGTACCAACTTGAAGTGTCGACGCTAAAGATATCTAAATCGATATCACTACCAAGAGGCTGTTTAAAATGAACTTCCATTTCACTGTGTACAGGGAAACTTACGGGTATTTCAGCACCATTATCCTTTCTTCGATCTGAAGCTGAACCATACATTAGTATTGCATGTATAGTTCCATCGACTTGCATTTTGAGTGAAGTAACCCCTATTTTTTCCACAACAATTGTATCAGGGTCAATCTCTTCTATGAATTGATGCGTAGACAACTCCATTAACTCTTCAACCGACTCACTATTAATTCGATCAAGAAGAACGGAATCTACATCATTTAATAAGCGTTCAGCAACTAAGACTCTGAGTTCATTTATTTTTTGTACAAAATGCAATGTAGCATCTAGACACTTTGTTGCTACATTCTCAACTTGCTGTAATTCAGTATTGAAAGTTGTATGTTCTACATGCGTATAATTGCTAAGTTCACTAATTATTTTAATAAGATTCTTGGATACGTCATTCAATTCATCTATTTTTAGTTTATTTATTACGTAAAAATCAGAAAGTCCCCCTTGAATAGCGAATTTGATTCTATGACTTCGAGTTATACCTGTCTTTGATGTTGGGTCGGGTTTAAACCATGTACAGCTTTGTAATTCATCGCTAGGGGCTAGTCGATGAAGCAAGTGCCGTGTCAATTCCCTCAGAGCATAAGCAAAGTTATTTAGCCTTAGAGGATTTGGAGTAAGCAGATTAATAAAAGCAGCATCTAGCAGTTCTGTTTCAAAACCATCAAGTAATATGCTTGTAATTTCGTGACTATATTTTGTGCGTAAATGTTCCATATGCCCTCTAATGTTTGTATAACGCGCATGCGCGTTATCATACTTTCTTTGTCTGTTATCTAACTTTGTGTAAAATATAGCCTACTGTTTTATAATAACTTATTCAATATTTATGCTCAAAAACCGTGCTGTGCACGACTTTTCTTTAATGCCAATACCAATATATAAAAATACAATCTCAAAGAGATATGTATAAAGTACGATAACAAAAATTATGGTAAACCAGACGGTAGAACACATGGAGGGGTTTAATGCTCTAGCTTGTTTTGGGGCAATAACTGCTTAGTGTGGTCACTCTAAACCGTACCTGGACATAACTTTGTTAGATTTTTAGCTCTAATTCGTGAGTTTCGGATAAAAATTTCTATGAGAAAACGCCTGCAATAAACGGCGCGTAAGTTGGTACTATTTTTGAGAGCTTTTTGTTTTTAGCAAAACCACGACAACTGTTATACGTCCGATTTAATTGCCCTGTTACGCTTTTGTGTTTAACACTCTCTCGGCGATTAAATCTAATTGTTTTTCTAATACCAAATCCCATTCTAAAATTAACGAGTTTATATCTGCTTCTCGAAAGATATCTCCCGTTTCGTGATTAGCAGTGTATCCTTTAACTTTAGCTTGTCTCATCGCGTACCTGTCTAGAATAAAACTATGCTCTGATTTGTCTCGCCCTCTATTAGGGGAATGGGCTGAAAAATCATTCCGGTAAGCAACTACTTCTGCACTCTTTATGACGGATATATTTTGTTCAATACTTAATTTTTGGCATATTACTAATATTGCCTGCTGTTGCATATAACATGAATTTAAAACACCATAGAACATCAAGTAAAGCTTCCCAAAAGATTCATTAATGAAGTCCACTTTACAAAATTCGCTTTTAGCTAGCTGAGTGTCTTCAAGCAAGTAAAAAGAATCAATAACTGAGTTGTATGCTTTTTCATCAACAACATTTATAAAATTTATCAGTTCCTTCGTTTCTGAATTGAAGTCTTCAGCTACTTTTGATATTTCATCACGAATTTTCTGGATTATCGAATCAATTCTACTCACTATACGGTACTCCATGAAACATAACGCTTTGTTATGTGCCTTTGTGAACAAAACCCCAATACACTTTGTGCTTATCAGCCAACGGAATGATTCCATATTTTTGGATACCAAGTAGGCACCCAACCCTTGAGTGCCCCTCAACTAAATGAGGCATACTAGACTTGCCACCAAGAACGTTTGCATCTAGGAATATAGGTGGGCTTAACCAAGTACCGTGCATTTTCCAATGATTGAGCACTACTTCTCGACAATCAATAACAGCCTCCCCAACCTCTTCGAAATGCGATGCATCTTCAGAGACCTCCTTAAGGAAATCTGGGAATGAAGCGTTTCTACCAATTTTCAAAAACTTCGTCGTATCAAATTCAACTAACTCCCACTTTAACTCATGAAGCGATAGATCACCGTAGAGCTCTAAAAAGCGATTGTTAGAGTTATGGTCAATATAAAACTGTTCAATCACAGAATCTGGCGCACTAACTCCATGCAGCTTGAGCAACTCGATACTCTTTTCGGTGCTATATGGATCTAATGCAATTTTCGACAATTCTTGATACTTCAATTTATTACCTCAAAACTCTGCTGGCACATAACGCTCCGCTAAAGGACGAGCTAAACGAGTCCTAGTGAAGGTCACGCTTTTTGTGGCCGGAACTAAATTGAGCGGCTTGTTATAAGCCTTACTTCCAATTCACGATTGCTGTAGCTTGGCAAGACGTGATACCGGAAATCCCATTGCGCCCCATAGAGATTCGAATGCGTTGTTCATTCACGTTTGCAATGGGCTTACCGACTTTATCGGAATGCTCCCAGGCAATTGCTGTTAATTGGCTTTTGCAAGCGGTAGCGACAGCATCACTTTCAGGTATGAACTGATATCGTGAGTAGTAAACTGTAATTCCAAATCCATCTTCACGATCTTCTATACCGTACTCGGTATCTTTATCATATGTGGATAGTGGAATATTCGTATGGCTGACTGGTGTTGCACAACCTACAAGTAAAGCACTGAAAACGATTGAAAGTATTAGTTTCATGCACAATCCTATTTTGGCTTATCGCTGCCTTAACCAGCGCAAGCTACAGTAAGTTTACTAACAACAACACCTGAGATGATGGCACCAATAAGAGCCAACGTAAAAGTTAAATACCAACCTTTACGAGATTCGCTTCGATTGTGAAAATATTCTATCCCCTTAGACCCAATATACATGTAACTGTCTGGGTTATTACTACCTAAGATAGTTTCATCTTGATACGTTTGTGTGCCATCACCCTGAGAATAAGCCTGAAATATCCTCACTTGTCTATAGATATTTACATTGTTCTCTTCATCAAGCTTAATTGGTCCAGTAAAGCCAATATAACCTGAATCCAATAGCGCAGCTAACGCATAGAAATCTCGATGATCATTATGTTTACGCATCATGATTTTCGATAGCTCTCGTATCCCAGCATCATCATTTTCGTATATATATTCTAGTATTCCATGATGTGATTTTTTCACTCAACCCTCCCTGAAACATAATATTTTATTCGTGCGCATGCGTGTTTACCTCATTCGACCAGTAAAAGCGCGCATAATTAAATACTTGTATTGCAATGAACTTATCAGCTTTCCATCAAATGTACCATCCGGAAACACGCACATGTGAATTGACTTAAAAACGCTCAATACTAATTAAGTCTGAATATAACTGATACCCACCAAGTTTCGCTCACTCAAGATGAAGTGCTAAAACTTCGGTTAATAGATAAGAATTTGGAGGGTAACTCGTTCGCAGGTTTTCGATTCACTAAAAGAGTTCTAGCAAGCTTTGGGGCAAATAGCGGCTTAGATCTATCACCCTAAGCTGTACCTGGACAAAACTGAGCTAGATTCCTATCTCTAATTTGTGAGCTTAGGATTAAAATTTCTATGCTCTAAGAGTGGAAGCTTAACTCCATACTGAGAGCCATACCCATCTAAGGATGGGTATTTTTTTCTTAAAAAAACACCACTTGTCTATTCTTTAATACATCGCCATCATATTTTTCTTTCAATGGGTTGATAGCTTTTTGAACTGCTTCAGCAAGCTCGTTTACTTCATTGTAGAGTATTAGTAGCGCCTCAACCTTTTCTTCGTTATTGAATATCTTTCTTGACTCATCAGGGACTATTAACGAGTTTCTTCTGTAATCGATATACGAAATGATTAGTAAATATGACCGTAAGTTTTCGAGTAGTGTCAACGGTAAGTTTTGGCTGCACAACAAACTTTCGTTCATGGAATAGGCAATTGCAGCAATGTCATAACTTGTCAGTTCTTTTGCTTTCGTTTTTTTGTATTCAGGCATGTCGGCTATAATGTTTTTCATTAGTCGAGTTACCTTTTTAAGGTTGCCACTGTACTGTGCGTCCCTGTCATTAACCTTCTTGATGTGTAAAAAAGGCTTGTTCTCAATTAAAACATGATTGTCTTTGTCATAAATGTTTACTGCTCTGAAGTGCTCCGATTTTGTTCTTTGGTAATCATGCGTGTCAAACCAACTGCTTGGCACAATATCAACCTTTCGTTTCAGGCTTCCCCCGCTAAGAGCAATCGATTTGGCACCGCTAGTGTTTACTTTAGCTGCGTGATATCGAGATGTTAGTTTCGCTTCAGACTGGAGTCTAAGCTCTTTTACAATCTCAACCATTGGTCTGGTATCGCTGGGGGCTGAATAGTTGGTTTCAGGTAATGCTGGGCCTTGGATAGTAATTATGTCCGACTTTAGTATCAACATATCTACATCTGAATGACCTTCAATATGAACATCCAATGCGACAGAACCTTGCATTTTTGCTTCAGCATAGATTCCTGATGTTCTTAACATTTCTAACAACGTTGATGAGACTCTTTCACCTTCGTCCTTTGATACTTGTGTGGACTCTGGGCTAACTGCTGCCATTGAGCCAATCACATATTTTATCGCGGCATTTTCGTGTAACCTTTCATGTGTTTCTGTCGGTCGGAGATCACCATAGAACGAATACTTGCCTTTTTCTAGTCGATCTCGCTCAGCTGTCCCTTGGCGACGGTTTTTTAGATTTTCGAGTCTTTTTTCAAAGTTGATCATTGCAGCTCTCTCCTTACAACCATTTTCCCGAAAGTCCTTCTGCCGTTACTGTTGAAGTAAGCGGCTTCCCCTTGGTTTAGTTCTTTGTTAAAAACTAACTCGCAATAACCTTTGTGAGAATTCAATTCATGGTATTGATTGGAGTCAGGGTTATTCGTATAGCTATAGTGGAGTATCCAGCCACCTTTTGTTCCTGATTTTTTACCGAGAGTTGCGGTATAGCTTTCGCTTGAACTCTGTGCCGTTTTTAGCGTTATACAGATCTGTTCCCATGTTTGTTCGATATCTATTTCAGCTTCCCAGTTGTACTTTGTAGAACCGTCTTCATTTAGAGTCTCGCCTTTTACAGACCATATGCCACTGATATCTGGGATGCTAAAAAACGGAATTTTCCAACCAAATCTATCAAAGCAATAGTGAAGAACGAAATAAATTATGGCTGGTGTTATTATGGCAGTTGCGAATGCTTCTATGTTTGTTGCTTCGTATAGCCAAACCAATAACGATGAAATAGCACCTGTCACAATTACAGATGCGACACCAAGCCATCGTCCTATGGTAGCCCTATTGTGCCCAAATATTGCGTAATCGTGCACTTTTTTGCTCCTCTGCATTCAATTTTTCTAAGCTCGTCATGAGGTTCTGATGCGCCACGCTATTTCATCTCATCTCATCGAGGTGGCCAAATTCACTATGCCGCTACACTTTGGCATATATTGAAAACTGAGATGATATCGAAATCTCACTTCAAGAAGTAAACGCGATGCGTTTGCGCCGCGACGAAAGCCTTCTAACGTTAACTTTCTCAGGGTTTACGTTAGTCTGCTTTAGTGGCAACCACCCAAAAAAAACACTATATATTGTGCTCTCAGGTTTGATTTATACCAAGATAATGAGGTTTACGGTGATTTGCAAGGGGGAGGATGGTCCCTATTTGTGGATAAGTCGGTTAAATTTCCATCTAATCTTTAGTAACCCCAGTAAATACGTGGGATTGCAATAGGTGTTCAATAATTAATCAGTTGAGCGTAAATGTCTGATCGCCAAATTAAGCTGAAAATGTGACAACCAATTGATCCGCATCCGCAGAAAACTTCATATCGATTAAAATTTCGTATTATGACAACGACTATCGACAACTTGGTTTGTATTACCTTGAAGCTTTTCAATACGCTTGGATCGCTTACACTCCCATTTCGAAACAGGATATTGCTTGTCCCAAGCTTGCATTAATTGGCTTTGTGGTTTACTCATCTTATATTTCGGATAGGTCATTTCCATGTACATATACGTCCGAGCTATTGGCCCTCTAGCCATTTCAGGCGGTTGAGCTTTTCGACTATCGATACGCATATCGCAACTGCCAAAGTCTGATTTAACCTCAGCTGACAACATTACGAAATTATAATTGCTTCTTAAAGCATTCACAGCTCCTATGGCAGGGAAAAGGTTATGCATATCGGCTTGCATATACCGATACTCTTTATTCAGCTTCTCAGCACATTTACGGCCCTTGAATGACTTACCTTTGCTATCAACACAATAGGTATGTCCGTCACGCCATTCACTGAATGCACGGCCAAAGTTTTCTGCCGGAACAACGTGTTCCCATTCAACTTTTTTAGCTCGTTTTAAATGAGTTGTTGTCACAAAACCTTCAGGAGCATGTATGTTTTTTTTTGCATCAAAATTAGCACCGCAGTAAATAGTCACTCTATGGTCTTTATATACCTGCTGTTCAAGCATCTTTTTAGCTTTATTGAATGAATCGTTAGATGTATTGCCTTCTGCGATGGCAGTAAAGCTAAAAATCAGAAATGTTAGAGGAAGTATAATTTTAGAAATAATCATAAATAAATATCTCACAAATAGAGTTGTTCGATAATGCCTTAATTTTAATAGTTATACCAAACCAACGGATAATTTGACTCATTTCTGGACAAAAACTTGTTAGAGTTAAAGCTCTTGATGTGATGAGTGTCATTAGAGAAAGTTCGACAATCGATATACAGTAACGCCTGCTATAAAGTGTGCTCCACTAAACTAGCAAAGCACACTGAGTTCAATGTCCAAACCATCGAGTGTAATGCATCATCTTGATGGCCTTGTTAAGCATTAGATTGGTTTGTCACTTCTAGGGTTTAATAGTGCTGAAAAGTCATCCATTAATGCACTCATTTGTGTCGGGTCTATATCACCATTTAATGCTACATTCTTCATTTTTTCACTCAGGCTTTTTAATTTAGTTTTGTCCAGAACATGGTTGTCATTAACTGGACCATAAGAATACTCATATGCAATGGAAGTGACCTTAAGCCTATTTGTTGATTTTAATTCAAGTTTTTCTCTAGCTACTGGATAACCAAACAATGAAATGTTGAAGAGTTTTTTCTTATGAGCTTGCCCAAAATAACTGTGAGTAATAAAACCGTCATATCCACGCTGCTCAATTTCATTAGCAAGTTCTTGGCAAATTTTATACTCCTCTTTCCCTGCATACGCCAGTCTTTGAAGCATACGATCTATGCGTTCAAACTCTGTAACAGCATTGCTTTCATCAGTACGTGATAAGTTAAGGATTTTAAGTGGTTTTGTCACACAGAACTTTGCCAGCATAATATAATCCGATAATGACGATCGCGTCTCATGAAGACATGTTTCAATGTCAGTAGCACCATAAAATATTGGAGTCGAATCAGAGTTGAATCGCCCTTCTTGAGTATATTTTTGTGGTGGTGTATCAAATTCAGAGGGTATTGCAGGTGGCAGTTTTTCACCAGTTCGTACTCGGTAGATATGTCCCCCCACATCTAAGGTTTCGTCAGCACAGCGACTAATGATTTCATGCCATATGTCTTTCCTTTCAATTCCTTGTACATTATCAAATACTAACGATTGGTAATGCTCTGTATACCCCAGTCGCCAAATCGGAGGGCCATAATGAAAAAGACCAACTTTGGTTGTTTGAGATATTTTTTTTAGATCTTTATCCAGTTCGGTGAGAAATTCAACATCTCCGGGATATTTGTGCTCGTTGAATTGAAACATAGGGGCTGGTCCGCCAACCTCCGGAGGGATTGAACCGGTAACAAAAAACTGATTCATGACTGAGAGAAGCTCATCATTTGATAAGTAATATCCTGTCTTTAAGCAACTTTCACATATGATCTCGTCACTTTGTTTATCAACAACACTTAAAGCAGTTTCTTTAATGCCATGATTGTCAAAACAAGATGTACAGATTTTACTCATTTTTGCACCATAATTAAAAATTTCAACGTTGCCTTGATGCTAAACGCCAAATTCAGCAGCGTAGACGTATTCTGGAATTTATTGTTAGCACTCTTCTGGGGATTTCACCCAGTATGGTGAATTTGTATCCATTATCTCTCGAGATAATTTGGCACTGCTACGATCACGTACTGTCTGGTAAAAATGAGTCATTTTTTGATGATACAAGAGCAAATGGCTGATTTTGTTTCTTCTGAGGTTTTAAGGCCAAAAGTTAACTTTTTATAGCATCAATATTCAAGTTGAATACCTGCCCACCACTCTCAGGTAATAAATACCGCTATTCAGCTTCATACTTCCAATTTATAGACTTCGTGTAAAGAGTTTTAAAGAATAATGAGAGCGCAGCATCGTTTGAATGCCACATATCACTAGCTGCATATAGCAAGAATGCGTTTCCAGTGATTTCACTCTCTTCTTTGTAGTCGACTTTGTGTAACCAGTCACTAACCATAGATTCCGATTTAGGAAAGAGTTTTTCAGGACAATAGCCAATGCAGATGCCTGAGTGGTTATCACCGTAGTGTGACCACATCAGAGTATTAACTGGATCTGATGATAGAGACAGTATTCCAACTGTTTCAGATTTTTTATTCCAGTAATCGGCAACCATACTCGCTTTTTTGTTTAAGATTTTCGCTTGGCTTTCCATTCTTAAATAGTTCATCAAAGCTATTGTAAGTTATATGTTTGCCAGTTTTACTTTTATACCAAATCTGAAACTTTCCAAAACTTTCGATAAATTCAGATTTACTTACATCATTAACCAGTAATTTTATGAGAATCGAAAGGATCATTTAGCTGGATAGGTTTTAGAACCCATAGACCATTGTCCAGTAACTCAGTATTGTGTACTTTTCAAAGTTTATATATTTGAATAATTCTTCAGGTATCATCAAAGCTCGATGTTTTGTTTGAGCGCTAAAGGGTACTGTTATTTGGTAATAAGTTTGAAATACGTGCTTTAATAATTTTATTGATGACATATTACATAAAAAGCTGATAAGTTCTATTTATTATAGATAGTTAATCATGCGCATTTTTACTGTTCTCATGAGATAAATGTGCACAATACAACGGTTCGATTTCAATAGAGTGTCATGATTGATAGAGATACAGCTGCACAACGACTAAATGCCGCTCGAGAAAGCTTCTGGTTCAGTTCGGGAGCCTATGGACTTCTCATGACCGAACCATCTCGCAGCCAACTCGCCACGATACAGATAAACGTACTGGATGATGGCACTTTATCGGTTACTGACGTTAATTACCAACTTGCACAAGGCACTTGCTACCATATAGGATTTAACTCCAGCCTGAGTGAGCAATCTGCCCGTCAAGTTGTCGAATATACGTTCAGGCAGATGGTTTTACAATCGTTCGAGGTTACAAAAGAATACGTGACTTCTAACAATTTGAGTGTCGCGAACGAACCTTGGTATCAGTTCGCGCGACATTATAGGAATGCAATCGCTCACAATGGGCATTGGAACATGAGAGGTAACTCCGGTCTTCCTCTCACATGGAGGAATCGAACACTTGATATCAGCATGAATGGTGCACCGATTGATGGTTTTCTCAGTTGGTTCGAGGGGCTACAACTTTGCGCGCAACTGTTAAACTTTGTCTCTGCAGACATTCGTTGAGGAGTAACCTGTTAATCAATGGATTCGCTAAAGCTATTCAAGTTATATTTTCCCCAATACTTTTAAATAAGTGAGATTTAATGAAGCTCATATCATGGACATTCTTTATCGATATGCTTGGATATCGTGATATTAATGGTGAAATAAACACAGAGGATAAGGCTAAAGAGTTCATTGATTTTATGAATCAAAATAAAGCCATTTTTGATTTTTCAAACTCAGAATCTGTAAAAGAAATTTATAAAAACAATAAACAATTTGATCTATACGAGTTCTACGATATCAAGTATTCGTTTATATCAGATTCCTTAGTGATCAATCTTTCCCCTAAGGAAGTCGAATCCCTAACAATTGAGCGTAAGAAAAATATGCATTCAGCGAATGCACTATTTATTGTATTGATGAGATTACAGTCATTTATATACTCTTGTTTTAAAGAGAAAGAGTTGTTTCTTCGCGGTGGCATATCAACTAAATACTGCTATTTGGATAATAATTTCGCAGTAGGTGAAGGATTGATTGATGCATACCATACAGAAAGTAAGGTAGCAGTTCATCCAAGAATAGCTTTTAGCGACAGCGTGTTTTCTGATAAGAAGCTACTTAAAGAAGTAGAGTTTCTGGGTAATGAAATGTATGGTCGCTCAATTCTGAAATGCGATGAAAAAGGAGTTTATTATCTTGATTATCTCGGGTACAACATGAGTTGTGTCGATCGGAATCATAAGATGGTCTGTCAAGCTATACTTAAAAACTTTAATGCGTACATGTCTAATTTAGAATCCTCAAAACTTTTCGTCAATCGCCATGCTGTAGCAATTTCCAATAAATTGTCAGAGCTAAAAATTAGGAAGTTAGCATTATCTTCTGATGAGGAAAGATATAATTTACAAAGGGTTATTGATAAGTTTGAATGGTTGAAAGGCTACCATAACTCTGCTATTAAGGATTTTTCTGATTTTAAAGAGTTTGTTGTGGAATAAAAATATAACGAGTCCAATGGTTACTATTGTAGTGGTCAAGTTAAATTGGCCACGGTTTTAGAGTCATTCCGATATAAACGTTCTGACTCATTTGGTGTTAATCCACCATTATATTGATGGGGTCTAGTTTCACTGTAATATCCTGTAATGTAGTTTGTGATCGCTTTATCTACTTCTGTAAAATTCCCATAGCCATTTACAGGTACCCATTCAGATTTCAAACTTCTAAAGAAACGCTCCATTGGTGCGTTATCCCAACAATTCCCGCGTCGACTCATGCTTTGCTCAATCTGAAGACGCCATAATAACTGTCTGAACTTCAAGCATTGTGTAATGCGAACCTTGATCGCTGTGATAAATCATATTCTCAGGTTTACCCCTTAACTCAAATGCCATTTTCAAGGCTTTGCATGTCAACTCGCTGTCAGGCGATAATGACAATGCCCAACCAACAGGTTTACGGGAAAACAGGTCTAGAACAACCGCTAAATATGCCCAACGATTACCGACCCAAACATACGTCACATCGCCACACCATACTTGATCTGGTTGAGTGACTGGCTTGAGTGCACTTATCAGCGTAAATTGTTCATCGAGTCTGACATCAAGAGATCGGTAGCCTTTTTTAGGATAAGACTATGCTCCTCAAGAGGAGCTGTTTGTTTTTTCAGTTCACAAATTTCAATTTGTTCAGGGGTAATGGGAAAGGCTTTTGGTGTGCCACCCTGGCGTTCTAGTGTTAACTGTCTTACCCATTATCCATAGTGAATTTACCCACGTTTATCGCCTTTGCAGCTTCGATGATTCTATGGTTTTTATCGAGGACTAATTGGGCTGCTTCAAGTTTGAATTCAGCACTAAATGTTATTCTGGTTATCGATCTCATGTGTTCGCCTAAATAACTATGCCACTACAATTGAGATATCGAGAACAATTTTACTCTGTTGTCCACTGTGCATTTTGACTTTGGTAGTTACGACATGCAAATTAATAATCGCAAGATACAACCTCCTGTAGCAGCTCGTGAGATTATTACTCGAACATATATGTATATCGAACAGATTTATCCTAAATGTAAAATGGACAATCAGCTGAGTCTATTAATGCAAGTTTGGGACAAAAAAATCCTGTTTCAGAATAGGAAAGTAAACGTTTAAAACGTATTGAAACGCTTCAAGGTCGTGAAAATCATATTGTAGAGAGACGCAATGAGGCACTTACTGAGTAACGATATGCTGAAGACGTTGTATTGGATATTATTGGTTGACAATATTATGTCAACCAAGCATAGATATTTGTCATAAATGTCAACTTCCATTACAAATAGGTTGACAATGTTTTTTATGTAAGCAGCCATTTTTAGATGATTTTATTTGTCAACTTAATTTTAAGTTGTGGGTAGCAAGGGGGGCCTATGAATAGCATGTTATGTCCCCCGGCAGCTGCGATTTCTAATCCTTGTTTGGCTTGATATTGACCAATGACATCGCTCATGCAAAGTGATGATTGCTGTTGCGGCTCTTCTTCAATCCACTCGGGGAGAGTATCGAGTAAAGGTAATTGTGCTTGACCGTGTAGAAATGCAGCTAAGTTTTGTAAGTGGGCGACAAAATAACTGTGATGATAGCCAACGAGCTCTGCCTCATGGCGATTTTCGATAGGCATAAAGAAATGATGCTGATCGTTACGGGCGGCAATAATGGCAGGTAACAAGCCACTGCAAGGGCGAATTTGACCGGAAAGAGCCAGTTCACCGACAAATTCACATTGATGTAATGCTTTGGCTGGGACTTGATTTGATGCTGCGAGAATCCCAACGGCAATAGGCAAATCATAGCGACCGCCTTGCTTAGGTAAATCTGCTGGCGCTAGGTTGACAGTGATCCGTCGTTGCGGGAACTCAAATCCTGCATTAATTAACGCGCTTCTGACCCGCTCTTTAGCTTCTTTAACTGACGTTTCTGGCAATCCCACCAGATTAAATGCTGGTAAACCATTACTTAAATGGACTTCAACTGTGACTCTCGGCGCTTCTACACCGCAACTCGCTCGGGTAAATACACAGGCAATCGCCATTAACAATTCCTTTTGTTTGAATAATATACAAATCAACACGTGATTATAGTCTAGCAGCGATGTGTTTTTTTGCGTGATAAAGCCCAAATAACTCAGATATAATTATGCTGGCACGCTAGTTTAAATCACTGATGTTGAGTAGAATACCGCGGCTTTATAGTACGAGAGGCTTGTTAATCAATAGGCCTTTTGCTGTGAAACGCTATAATCATATTCCATCTGTCGTTATTTCTATTTGTATTGAATCATTAGCTTTATTGATTTTTTATTTAAATCAATCGCTTTGGTTTTACATTTACCCATTTTGTAACAATGATATGTCCATACATTCCTGATATTTTGGCTAGTATTCAGGTAAAGGTAAACTATGAGCCTCTCTGATAATTTAGTCATCATCTTGTGCCTCATCGGCATTAGTTGTTTTTTTTCTATGTCCGAAATTGCCCTTGCGGCGTCGCGTAAAATTCGTCTGCAATTAATGGCTGATGAGGGCGACTTACGTGCAGCCAAAGTGCTGAAACTTCAAGCTCATCCCGGTAGTTTTTTTACCGTTGTCCAAATCGGCCTCAATGCGGTGGCGATCATGGGCGGTATCGTTGGAGAGTCTGCTTTTAGACCTCATTTTGAACAACTATTGTTACCTTTATTAGGCAACGAATGGGGTTTACAACTGAGTTTTGTGTGTTCATTTATCACAGTTACATCCTTATTCATTCTATTTGCTGATTTAATGCCGAAGCGGATTGCCATGGTGATCCCTGAGCAAGTCGCGGTCACTTTTGTGATGCCGATTATTTTGTGTATTAAAGTGTTAAAACCTTTCGTGTGGATTTTTAATGGCCTGGCCAACGCGATTTTTAAATTGTTGCAAGTGCCTACAGCGCGAAACGATCAAGTTACTCATGATGATATTTACGCCATGATGACCGCAGGTACTGAAGCTGGTGTAATGGATAAAGGTGAGCAGCAAATGATGGAGAACGTGTTTGAAATGCAGTCGGTATCGGTAACCTCTGCAATGACGGCGCGTGAAAGTTTAGTGTATTTCTTACTGCAAGATAGTGAAGAAGTCATCAAACAAAAAATTGCTAAGAATCCACATAACAAGTTTATTGTTTGTGATGGCCAACTGGACATGATCAAAGGTTTTGTTGATGCCAAAGAGTTGCTCATTAGGGTGATTAACGGCGAGAACATCACCCTAAAAGGCAGTACCTTAGTGCATAACTGTCTGATCATTCCTGATACGTTGACCTTGTCTGAGTCGATGGAATATTTTAAGAATAATCGTTCCGACTTTGCGGTGGTCATGAACGAGTATGCTTTAGTTGTCGGCATTGTGACCACTAATGACTTACAAAGCGCCGTGATGGGGGCGTGGTCATTACACGAAAGTGAGGAGCAAATAGTGGCTCGTGATGGCAATTCTTGGTTAGTCGATGGTGTGACGCCTATCACTGATGTGATGCGCGCTTTTAATATTGAAGCCTTTCCGCATAATCAAAATTACGAAACCATTGCTGGTTTTATGATGTATATGTTGCGCAAAATTCCTAAACGGACTGATTTTGTCAATTACGCGGGTTATAAGTTTGAGGTAGTCGACATTGATTCATATAAAGTGGACCAATTACTGGTTACTCGTTTAGATATTGAGATGCCACCTCTACCTTAAGTATCGTCTATCCGCTTAAGCCTAAGTCGCCTCGGTACGATTAAATGATGTCTAAGAACGCACTAATGATTGGATCATTGGTGCGTTTTTCTTTGCAGCAACAGCCTAATTCAAAAGGAGGAATCGGCACCGGTGACCATAAGGTTTGGATACGTTCTCGCACCGGACTGTTGTGGATCACCGCTTCTGGGCTAATACCAACCCCACAACCGAGTGCGACCATAGAGACAATCGCTTCCTGACCGGATACTTGAGCATAAATATTGGGTTTAATCCCCATCTGCTTAAACCATAAATCGATTCTTTTTCTGCCGGGACCATGGTCCGGTACGATATAAGGTAATTTAGCCCAGTCAATTTTTGGCTGATTGACCCATTGCTGAACTTGGCATTGTATTGTGGGTGCAATGACAGAAATCGGTACTTTATCAATCGGGGTAAAATGCAAACTGCTGGGGAGCACCTCTGGCAATGCAATAATGGCAATATCAGCACGATTCTTTTGAATTTGGCCGACTGCATTTGCCGGATCTCCGGTGTTGAGATTGATGTCTACATGGGGATGTTCACGTCTAAAGCGATCTAACAGTGCCGGTAAATGGCTGTAAGCTGCGGTCACCGAACAATACAGATTAAGATTACCGCGTAACACCTGCTGATTGGGATCAATCCGACTGCGTAGTTGGGTCCATTGCGCTAAAGTTTGCTCCGCAAAACCTTTAAATTCAATGCCTGCATGGGTAATAGTGACACTGCGATTGTCACGCTCGAACAATTTACTGCCTACTTCTTCTTCTAAACGCTGTAGAGCACGGCTTAACGTCGAGGGACTGACATGAGATTGCTCTGCAGTTTTGGCAAAATGCAGGCTATCGCACAAGTGTAAATACAATTTAAGTGAGCGAATATCCATAACAGTACCTTAAAGCACAAATTCAGTTGAGTATGAGGTTCATTAGTCCATGTTGCATTAATTGCAACGTGACGTCCCGAATATATCATTTTAAGCAATCATATGCATGCGCTATAGTGATTTCAATCACAACGCTTAAGGTCGCTGACTTATAAGATGTTGAGTCCCAAATTATTAAATTTTAAAGGTGGTATCAGATGGCTAACTATTTTAACTCTCTGAATTTACGTCAACAATTAGCTCAACTAGCACAATGCCGCTTTATGGACCGTACTGAATTCAGTGATGGTTGCCAATATATTAAAGATTGGAATATCGTTATTTTAGGTTGTGGCGCACAAGGCCTTAACCAAGGTTTAAACATGCGAGACTCAGGGCTGAACATTTCTTTTGCCTTACGTCCGCAAGCGATCGCTGAAAAGCGTGCCTCATGGCAAAAAGCGACCGATAATGGTTTTAAAGTCGGCACCTTTGAAGAGCTTATTCCTGCAGCTGATTTAGTGTTAAACCTAACACCAGACAAGCAACATACTAATGTTGTTAATGCGGTTATGCCATTAATGAAACAAGGTTCTACGCTATCTTATTCACATGGTTTCAATATTGTTGAAGAAGGCATGCAAGTTCGTCCAGACATTACTGTTGTTATGGTTGCACCTAAGTGTCCAGCGACAGAAGTTCGTGAAGAATATAAGCGTGGTTTTGGCGTACCGACCTTGATTGCTGTCCATCCAGAAAATGATCCTAATGGTGACGGTGTAGCCATTGCTAAGGCTTATGCTAGTGCAACAGGTGGCGACCGTGCCGGTGTATTAATGTCCTCGTTTGTGGCTGAAGTTAAGTCAGACTTAATGGGCGAGCAGACCATTTTATGTGGCATGTTACAAACGGGTGCCATTTTAGGCTACGAGAAAATGGTCGCTGACGGTGTTGAGCCTGGTTATGCCGGCAAGTTAATTCAACAAGGTTGGGAAACGGTTACCGAAGCACTTAAGCACGGCGGCATTACCAACATGATGGACCGCTTATCTAACCCAGCAAAAATCAAAGCATTTGATATGGCTGAAGAGTTAAAAGTTATCCTTAAGCCATTATTCGAAAAACACATGGATGACATTATTAGCGGTGAGTTTTCTCGCACTATGATGGCAGACTGGGCAAATGATGACGCTAACTTGCTGCGTTGGAGAGCGGAAACTAACGAAACCGCATTTGAAAATGCGCCAGTGTCATCTGAACATATTGATGAGCAAACCTACTTCGATAAAGGTATTTTCTTAGTGGCGATGATCAAAGCCGGTGTTGAGCTGGCATTTGATACCATGGTTGCCGCAGGGATTGTTGAAGAGTCTGCTTACTATGAGTCGTTACATGAAACCCCTTTGATTGCGAATACTATTGCACGTAAGCGTTTATACGAAATGAACGTAGTGATTTCGGATACGGCAGAATACGGTTGTTACTTGTTCAACCATGCTGCCGTGCCAATGTTACGTGATTATGTGAATGCCATGCCAGCTGCATATTTAGGTGCAGGGCTGGATGTTTCATCAAATGGTGTTGATAACAAACGTTTGATTGAAGTGAATGAGCAAATTCGTCATACCGACGTTGAATTCATTGGCGCAGAATTACGCGGTTACATGACCGACATGAAAGGCATTGTGGAAGCGAACTAAGCACTAATTACCAATTGTTTAATTGAACTGATGTTGTACCTGTTCAGAGTTTTGGCTGGAAATACAGCTCCGTTGTCGGACAGGCATCAATCGAAACGCCTTCATCCTCCTGATTGAGGCGTGGGGAAAACAAATAGTTAGAGTGAGTTCAACTTGATTATGTCGTTGAACTCATAGGTTAAGTTTTTGTTGTTGTTTGCATTGTCTCGGCAGGGAAGCTGAATTTTTTTTATAAAGACAATTTATTAGTTGTGCTAAGTAAATCTTTTATGGTACTTGTTAGTAATACCGTAACGTTATTTGAACATAACTAAACAAATTATTTACTAGAAACTTAGGATACAGTCTAAAACATGTTAAACCATGCAGCCATGCTCATTCTCGTAATTATTACCGTAGTGATTATTAAGTCACAGCGGGGGTGGCGTTTGGCAACTAGACTGACCTAAGAGTCAAACAGATTGCAAAAACCCCCGCTCCGAAAGGACCGGGGGTTTTTTAGTTTTAGGCTTAAAGAAAAACAACCACACAGTAGAGCAGCAGAACCATTGACGAAGTAGAGAGCAACATATGGAAGCAGGACAGAAAATGCGCGGCGCGGATGCAGTAATCAAAGTACTAGCAGCACATGGTGTGACAACCGTATTTGGTTATCCTGGCGGAGCGATTATGCCAATCTACGATGCCCTTTATGGCGGTCCGGTAGAACACTTGCTTAGTCGTCACGAACAAGGTGCTGCGTTTGCTGCTGTAGGGTATGCCCGCGCCAGTGGTAAAACCGGAGTGTGCTTTGCCACCTCAGGTCCAGGGGCCACGAATCTCATCACTTCACTTGCCGATGCTTTACTTGACTCAGTGCCATTAGTTGCCATAACCGGTCAAGTGTCTACTAGTGTTATTGGTACCGATGCATTTCAAGAAATCGATGTATTAGGTATGTCGTTATCATGTACCAAACATAGCTTTATGGTCACCGACATCAACGAGTTAATCCCAACGTTATATCGCGCATTCGAAATCGCTGCAGAAGGACGTCCTGGTCCTGTATTAGTTGATATCCCAAAAGACATCCAACTTGCGGCATTAGAATACAGAACACCGCTTCAAAGCGTTGCTGATGAGTTACAACCTCAGATAAGCGATTTAGATGCAGCTGCAGTGTTAATTAAGCAGGCTAAAAAACCTATGTTATACGTTGGCGGTGGTGTGGGGATGGCGGGTGCTGTTGCGCATTTACGTCAGTTCATCGACACCACGGGTATCCCATCGGTAGCGACGTTAAAAGGCTTGGGCAGTATTGCACATGGGACTAAAGGTTATTTAGGCATGTTGGGTATGCATGGTGGTAAAGGTGCCAACCTTGCAGTGCAAGAATGCGATTTATTGATGGTTGTCGGTGCACGTTTTGATGACAGGGTTACTGGCCGCCTTGCCAGTTTCGCCAGTAATGCCAAAGTATTGCATTTAGACATCGATGCCGCCGAAATTGGCAAGTTACGCCAAGCGGATGTCGCCATTGCCGCCGAGTTGAGCATAGTGTTGCCAGCATTAACTTCGGCGGTAGCAGATAAGCTTGATATTGGTCAGTGGCAAGCAGATGTTGAGGAGTTGTCTCGAAAGCATCAATGGGATTATCACCATCCAGGTGATTTAATTTATGCGCCAGCGATGTTACGTCGTTTAGCCAATAAATTACCGGAAGACAGCGTAGTTGCTTGCGATGTGGGCCAGCATCAAATGTGGGTTGCACAGCACATGTGGTTCCGCCGCCCTGAAGATCATTTAACCAGCGCAGGGTTAGGCACTATGGGCTTTGGTTTACCTGCTGCCATTGGTGCCCAAGTCGCACGCCCAGATGCGACTGTGGTTACTGTCTCTGGTGATGGCTCGTTTATGATGAATGTCCAAGAGTTAACCACCATTAAACGCCGTAAATTACCGGTGAAAATCTTACTGATTGATAACCAAAAACTGGGTATGGTTAAGCAATGGCAACAGCTATTTTTTGAAGAACGTTACAGTGAAACAGACTTATCTGATAACCCTAACTTTGTCCTTATGGCGTCGGCATTTGATATCCCTGGCCGAACCATTACGCGTGCGGATCAAGTCGAGCAAGGATTAGATGATATGTTAAACAGTAGCGGTCCTTACATGCTGCATGTTTCGATTGATGATATTTTTAACGTATGGCCTTTAGTACCGCCAGGTGCGAGTAATAGTGACATGATGGACCAAATGGAGAAGCAAACATGATGCATGCATTAGAAATAACCGTTCAGCAACGCCCCGAGGTACTTGAACGCGTGCTCCGTGTGACTCGCCATCGTGGATTTAAAGTCACTCAAATGCAGGTGCGCATCAACGACGACACCAGTATGGCGGTCGACTTATGGGTTGAGGCCGAACGCGCCATTGAATTGTTAAGTACCCAGTTAGATAAACTCATTGATGTGATGCATTGTAAAGTTTTGCCAGCAGTGTCACTGGATCAAGCAGCAAACAGTTAAGTTTTTTTATCACTCTTTATTAGAACGTTATCCGTGATCAAATCGGTAACGCGCTCCACATTAAACAAGGATATTTGCAATGCCAAAATTACGTTCAGCAACCAGTACCGAAGGCCGCAACATGGCAGGCGCCCGCGCACTATGGCGTGCCACTGGCGTAAAAGAAAATGATTTTGGTAAGCCCATTATTGCCATTGCCAATTCGTTCACCCAGTTTGTACCGGGTCATGTACATTTAAAGAATATGGGCTCATTGGTTGCTGGCGCGATTGAAGAGGCGGGCGGTATTGCCAAAGAGTTCAATACTATTGCCGTCGATGATGGTATCGCCATGGGTCATGGCGGCATGTTGTACAGCTTACCGTCTCGTGAGTTAATTGCAGATAGTGTTGAATATATGGTCAACGCTCATTGTGCCGATGCATTAGTGTGTATTTCTAACTGCGATAAAATTACCCCAGGCATGTTAATGGCCGCGCTGCGATTAAATATTCCGGTGGTATTTGTGTCCGGTGGCCCAATGGAAGCAGGTAAAACCAAGTTATCTGATCAAATTATTAAACTTGATTTAGTCGATGCCATGATTGCCGGTGCAGATTCTAATGTCAGTGATGAAGACAGCAAGCAAATTGAACGCAGTGCTTGCCCTACATGTGGCTCATGCTCGGGTATGTTTACTGCTAATTCAATGAACTGTTTAACCGAAGCCTTAGGTTTGTCTTTACCGGGTAATGGTTCAATGCTTGCAACTCATGAAGACCGTCGTGAATTATTTTTAGAAGCAGGTCGCCGGGTGATGATGCTTGCTGAACGTTATTACAAGCATGACGATGAAACTGCCTTGCCACGTAATATTGCGTCATTTAAATCATTTGAAAATGCCATGGTACTCGATGTTGCCATGGGAGGTTCATCTAATACTGTGTTGCATTTAGTCGCCGCAGCGCAAGAGGCGGAAATTGACTTTACCATGGCGGATATTGATCGCATATCGCGCTTAGTGCCTCATCTATGTAAGGTTGCGCCTTCAACGCCTAAATATCATATGGAAGATGTTCACCGTGCTGGTGGGGTAATGGGGATTTTAGGCGAGTTAGATAGAGCAGGTTTAATCCATAACGATGTACCGCATGTGGCCGCAGACAATGGTGGTGATTTAAAATCAGTCTTAGCTAAGTACGACATTAAACAAACTAACGATCCAGATGTAATCCGCTTTTTTAGTGCCGGCCCTGCTGGTATTCCCACCACGAAAGCATTCAGCCAAAATTGTCGTTGGGACAGTGTTGATGATGATCGTGAAAATGGCTGTATTCGTTCGCGTGAGTTTGCCTTTAGCCAAGAAGGGGGCTTAGCCGTATTGTCAGGTAATGTGGCCGTTGATGGTTGTATTGTGAAAACCGCAGGGGTAGACGAGTCTAACTTAACCTTTGTTGGTAGCGCTCGAGTGTATGAAAGCCAAGACGATGCGGTAGCCGGTATTCTCGGTGGCGAAGTCGTTGAAGGTGATGTAGTGGTTATCCGCTATGAAGGCCCTAAAGGTGGCCCGGGTATGCAAGAAATGCTCTATCCAACAACCTACTTAAAATCACGTGGTTTAGGCACTAAATGTGCGTTAATTACCGATGGGCGTTTTTCCGGTGGTACTTCAGGTTTATCGATTGGTCATGTGTCACCAGAAGCGGCGTCAGGTGGCACCATTGCACTTATCGAGAACGGCGATCAAATTGCCATCGACATTCCCAAGCGTAGCATTCAACTTAATGTCAGCGATAAAGATCTTGCTCAGCGTCGCACTGCGATGGATGCCAAAGGTCCGCTAGGTTGGAAGCCGGTTGCTCGTGAACGTTATGTGTCATTAGCGCTTAAGGCGTATGCATTATTGGCCACCAGTGCTGATAAAGGTGCCGTTCGCGATCGCTCTAAGCTGGAGGGGTAATATGTTGGCTTTGGCGTCTCAAACTCAATTAGATTTAGCGCATTATTATTTACAGAAAATTTTGCTGTCGTCTGTTTATGATGTGGCTAAAGTGACGCCATTGTCGAGCATGAATAAATTGTCTGCTCGCTTTGGTTGTCAGGTGTATTTAAAGCGTGAAGATATGCAGCCTGTGCATTCGTTTAAAATACGTGGTGCCTACAACCGTATCGCAGCGTTAACTCAAGATGAGTGCGATAGAGGTGTGGTGTGCGCATCAGCGGGCAATCACGCTCAAGGGGTAGCGATGTCTGCTGCCAGTCGCGGTATTGATGCCGTAATTGTAATGCCTAGTACCACGCCAGATATTAAGATTGATGCGGTGAAACGCTTAGGTGGCAATGTGGTCCTTCATGGGCAGGCGTTTGATCAAGCCAATGACTATGCCAAAAACCTCTCGGCAACAGAAGGACGGGTGTATATCGCCCCATTTGATGACGAAGCGGTTATTGCCGGACAAGGCACTATTGCTCAAGAAATGGTACAACAACAACGCGATATTGAAATCGTGTTTGTGCCTGTTGGCGGTGGTGGTTTAATTGCCGGTATTGCGGCCTATTACAAAGCGGTGATGCCGCAAGTTAAGATCATTGGGGTTGAACCCGAAGACGCTGCTTGCTTAAAGGCGGCACTCGAAGCTGATGAACCAGTAACTTTGGCTCAAGTGGGGTTGTTTGCTGACGGCGTAGCGGTTAAGCGGATTGGTACTGAGCCATTTCGCTTAGCGCGTGAATACGTTGATGAAGTGGTTACCGTTACTTCTGATGAAATTTGCGCCGCGGTTAAAGATATTTTTGAGGATACTCGCGCGATAGCAGAACCCGCTGGAGCCTTGTCGATAGCAGGGCTTAAAAAGTACATGGCGCAACAGGGTGATTCTATCGATGCCCCCAAAAAAGTAGCGGCTATTCTCAGTGGTGCTAACGTCAATTTTCATAGTTTACGTTATGTGTCTGAACGTTGTGAATTAGCTGAGCAAAAAGAGGCGGTGTTAGCGGTAAAAATACCTGAAAAACCAGGCAGTTTTTTACGTTTTTGTGAGTTACTTGATAAACGAGTGATGACCGAGTTTAATTACCGTTTTAGCAGTCGTGATATTGCAGTGGTATTTGCGGGTATTCGTCTCACTGGCGGCCAAGCAGAACTCAGTGAGATCATTGCTAAGTTAGAGTCTGAAGGCTTTGAAGTTCAAGACTTATCCCAAGATGAAACCGCTAAATTACACGTGCGTTATATGGTCGGTGGTCACCCACTTGAGCCATTAGAAGAGCGCTTATTTAGCTTTGAGTTTCCTGAGCATCCCGGGGCATTGCTGAAGTTTTTAACCACTTTACAGAGCAAATGGAATATCAGTTTATTTCATTACCGTAATCATGGTGCAGCCTTTGGTAGGGTGTTAACCGGTTTTGAAGTACCGGCTAAAGATGACGTCGCGTTTGCGCAATTTTTAATGGAGCTCGGTTTCGTTTATCAAGAAGAAACCCACAGTCCGGCTTATCAGTTATTTTTAAATAGTGCGAAAGCAAAATCATAATTCATTTTTAACTGACCTGAACTATGGATAAGAGGCGAAGATATGATATTAAAGATCATAGGCTTAGACGTTTATCACTATCAAACTTGTCATTTTTTTACTAACAAGGCGAATTGCGCGTCAATAGCGGGTCTATGGCAAGTTGATTCAACACCGTTAGCAAGACAAAGGGCTGTTTGAGAGGCGTTTGTTATCCCTAGTTCAGGTTAACTACCATTCTTAGGTGATTTAGTGCCTCAATGTGGTATTGTCAGTACGCCTAAAACGAAAAAATATTCGTGGGTCTGTAGAAACGATTACCAACAAGTGAATGTTGATTTATTTTGCTGCAACTGATTGGTATGTTTTGCTTTATATGTAGGGTAAATTTTTCCAGATTCATATTGAGTTATGAATTTTAGACCTCATTTTAAGGAGACATTGATGTTACCCGTGCCAACAATTCCAGTTTTTATGCCACCGCGCAGAATCTTAATGGGCCCAGGCCCATCTGATGTGTATCCCGAAGTGCTTGCGGCACAATCAAGGCCGACTATCGGTCACCTTGACCCATTATTTGTCGGCATGATGGATGAGCTCAAAAGCTTAATTCAATATGCTTTTCAAACTAAAAACGAAATGACTTTAGCGGTATCAGCACCAGGCAGTGCCGGTATGGAAACCTGTTTTGTCAATTTAGTTGAGCCAGGCGAAAAGGTCATCGTATGTCGTAATGGGGTGTTTGGTGAGCGCATGCGTCAGAACGTTGAACGAGTTGGCGGTGTAGCAGTTGTTGTCGACAATGAATGGGGCGAACCTGTATGCCCAGATAAAGTTGAAGCAGCACTCGTGGCGCATCCTGATGCAAAATTTCTCGCATTTGTGCATGCCGAAACTTCAACAGGTGCACTGTCTGATGCGAAAACCTTGTGCACCTTAGCGCAATTACATGACTGTATCAGTATTGTTGATGCCGTAACCTCATTGGGTGGTGTTGAATTGCTGGTGGATGAGTGGGGCATTGATGCCATTTATTCTGGCAGCCAAAAGTGTCTCTCCTGTGTCCCCGGTTTATCGCCTGTGTCATTTTCACCTAAAGCAGTTGCCAAGCTTAAAGCCCGTACTACCCAAGTACAAAGTTGGTTTTTAGATCAAACCTTAGTCATGGGTTATTGGGGCAATAGTGCTGGTGCTAAACGCAGTTATCATCATACTGCGCCAGTGAATGCCTTATATGCTCTGCATGAATCTTTACGTTTACTTGCCAATGAAGGGCTCGAAAATGCCTGGGCAAGACACCGAAAAATGCACTTGTTACTGCGTGATGGGCTAACAACATTAGGCTTTAAATTTGTGGTTGAAGAGTCGTCGCGTTTACCGCAACTCAATACAGTATACATTCCAGACGGTGTCGATGACGCTGCAGTGCGTAAGCATTTATTGGAAGAATATAATTTAGAAATTGGTGCTGGACTAGGAGCTTTAGCAGGTAAAGCATGGCGTATCGGCCTGATGGGCTTCAGTGCTCGTCGTGAAAATGTCGCCCTTTGCTTACACGCATTAGAAGAATCGTTAACATAAACATTGATTGTTGAATCATCATAAAAATGACGCTTTAGAGCGTCATTTTTTATGATTTTTCAGAGATTATTTAGTCGCTAATCAGCTAACTTTTTCTCTAATTCATTGACTTGTACTTGTAATGCTTCCAGCTTTTCACGGGTTTTCAGTAACACATGTTGCTGCACTTCAAACTCTTCACGCGATACCACATCCAGCTTCATCAGTTGGTTTTGTAATAGCTGCTTGCTGCGCTCTTCAAATTCCCCGGCAAACTGCTTAACACCGCTAGGTAAGTTGTCGCTAAGTTGTTTAGCGAGCTCTTCAATTTTCTTTGGATTAATCATTATGATCCCCTACTGATATATTGAGTTAATTGTAACCGAGGTGAGCGCTTTTCCAAACCTTAACTGTGATTTTTCGTTAACCGTCACCAGTTGATTCTGCTATGATCCGCCTTCGTTTAACGTTAAGTAAGGTGTAATAATTAATGAAACTCAATCCAGGGCAAAATGAAGCCGTACATTATGTGTCGGGTCCATGCTTAGTGCTTGCTGGCGCGGGGAGTGGTAAAACACGAGTTATCATTAATAAAATTGCTTACTTAGTTGAAAAGTGTGGCTACAAAGCCCGTAATATTGCCGCCGTAACCTTTACTAATAAAGCCGCGCGTGAAATGAAAGAGCGTGTGGCTCAGTCTATGGGCCGCAAAGAAGCCCGTGGATTATGGATATCTACCTTTCACACCTTAGGACTCGAAATCATTAAGCGTGAGCATAAAGTGCTTGGGCTTAAGGCGGGTTTCTCTTTGTTTGATGATCAAGACACCTTCGCGCTATTAAAAGAGCTGACTGAAGATGAGTTCGATGACGATAAAGATTTAATCAAGTCCTTGGCATCAGCCATATCGAACTGGAAAGGGGGATTAGTGATCCCTCAGCAGGCAATCAGTATGGCAAAAGATGAGCAAAGCCAATTATTTGCTACCTTGTATCAACGATATGCTCAGCATATGAAGTCCTATAATGCGCTCGATTTTGATGATCTTATCTTAATTCCAACCTTATTGTTGCGGATGAATGAAGAGGTGCGTACCCGCTGGCAAACCAAAATTCAATACTTGCTGGTGGATGAGTATCAAGATACTAATACTAGCCAATACGAATTAGTAAAACTGTTGGTGGGTCAGCGTTCACGTTTTACCGTGGTAGGTGATGACGATCAGTCTATTTATTCTTGGCGTGGCGCCAAACCGCAAAATCTGGTGTTGCTAGGAACTGATTTTCCTAAGCTTAAATTAATTAAGCTAGAGCAAAACTATCGATCAAGCCAACGAATTCTCCGTGCTGCCAATATTTTGATTGCCAACAACCCTCACGTGTACGATAAGGCGTTATTTAGTGAGTTAGCTTATGGTGAGCCACTAAGAGTATTAATAGCCGCTAACGAAGAGCAGGAAGCTGAGCGAGTGGTGGCAGAGATCATTCGGCATAAGTTTGTTGGGCGGACTAAATTTGGTGATTACGCCATTTTATACCGAGGTAATCATCAATCTCGTTTACTCGAACGATCGCTCATGACCAACCGCATTCCTTATAAGCTCAGTGGTGGTACTTCCTTTTTCTCCCGAGCAGAAATTAAAGACATCATGGGGTATTTACGTTTAGTGGTGAATCCTGACGATGATAATGCTTTTTTGCGGGTGGTTAACTTGCCTAAACGTGGTATCGGCCCTGCATCGCTGGAACGTTTGGGTAATTTTGCTAATCAAAAGCATATTTCGCTATTTGAAGCGATTTTTGATGTTGAATTGAATCATCACCTTGCACCCGCGGCAGTCAACTCGCTGTATCAATTTGGCAAATTTATTGTTGATACTGGTGAGCTAGCAACTCGTGGAGAGCCGGTTGAAGCGATTAAACAGCTGATCCGCAAAATTAATTACGAAGATTATCTGTACGAAACCAGTACCAGCGCTAAAGCGGCCGAAATGAGGATGAAAAATATTTCGGAATTATACCGTTGGGTTACCGAAATGCTCGAAGGTGATGAGTTAGATGAACCGATGACGCTACCGGAAGTGGTTACTCGATTAACCCTGCGCGACATGATGGAACGTAATAGCGAGGATGAAGGTGGCGATCAAGTACAGTTAATGACTTTACATGCTTCTAAAGGACTGGAATATCCTTTTGTATTTATGGTGGGGGTTGAAGAGAGAATTTTACCGCACCAGTCGAGTATTGACGAAGACAATGTCGATGAAGAACGGCGTCTGGCTTATGTGGGGATAACGCGAGCGCAGCGTGAATTATGGTTTGTGATATGTCGCGAGCGCCGCCAATTTGGTGAGACGATGCGCTGTGAACCCAGTCGCTTTTTACTTGAGTTACCACAAGATGACTTAATCTGGGAAAACCGTAAGCCAGTTCAAACTGAAGAGCAGCGTGTGGAAACCAGTAAAAGCCATATTGCCAACATACGCGATATGTTTAAAAAGTAGTGCTAATTAGGTTGGCCTATTGATTAGGCACAAGACTTATGGGGCTTTTTTTTTTCGTTAAATAATTTGCTGATTGCTCGCCCTTGACCACGCATATAACCAAGTTCTAAAAACTGTCTTACTTGTTGTTGCGTGTCAATGGTAGTGGCGTACATGTCGAAATTAAGTGTTTGCGCCGTCAATTGGTAAGCTTTGACTAATTGTAACTGTTTATCATTGAGTAAGTGCTTACTGATGTCTTCATCTAACTTTAACGCTTTAATCGGTAAGAAGCTTAAACAACTGAGCGAGCTGTAACCTGTACCATAGCCATCGATACCGATTTGCACACCCAGTTGCGAGATAAGCTCGAAGCCATTGATATGATTTTCGGTGTCTTGCATCAAGGCTTGTTCGTTAAAAAATAATATCAGTTTACGTAAATCGATATTACTGCCTTTGATGGTATTTTTGAGATTGCGTAACACAAACTTATTTTTAATATGTTGACTGCTAATCGATAAGTGCAGATCAATATTGGTACCATATCGTTGCTTAATTGATTGGAAATGTTCATTTAAGTGGCCAAACATATAAGCATCTAAATTCAGTGTTAGCTGATATTGTGCCGCCAAGCGTTTCATTTTTGAGTGATCAATAATGCCTTGTTTTAGATGATGCCATTCAACTTGTGGTTCAATAGCAATAATCTCACCAGTGTTAAAGTCGACCACTTCAATATAATGTATCTTAAATCCCTGTTGCTCGAGCGCCTGCTTAAATTCAATTTCTAAGTCATGTTGTAATTTAGATTTCGCGCTCAGCTTGTTATCAAAAATGACGAAACACCCTTTACCATTTGCTTTAGCTTGATACATTGCGGCGTCAGCATCTCGCAGAAGAGATTCACTGGTCACTAGCTTATTACGTCCGCTAAAAGCCACCCCTATACTCGCACCAGAGATGAATTCTTGTTTGGCTAACTGATAGGGCATAGATAATGTTTGTAAAATACGCTCACAGACTTCGACGGCATCTTCTGTGGCATTAATTGAGTCCAGTAATATAACAAATTCATCACCGCCCATGCGAGCCAGAGTATCGTTGTCGCGAATACATGATTTTATGCGTTGTGACGTTTCAATTAAAAAACGATCGCCTTCTAGGTGACCAAAAGAGTCATTGATGACCTTGAAACGGTCAAGATCGATAAATAATAATGCAAATTGATCTAGCCCATGACGACGTAAGTGCTTTAATGCTTGTGATAAACGTTCCATCAAATAGCTACGGTTAGGTAACCCTGTCAGGCCATCATGTTGAGCATCATATAATAATTGATCTTCCATTTTCCGGCGTTGATTAATCTCTTTTTGGAGATTGTTGTTGAGTTCTGCAAGCGCCATGGTACGTTGAACAACTTTATCTTCTAATAGCTCGTGGCTATTCTTCAGTGACTCAGCAGCGAGTTTACGTTCAATCGCATTAGCCATGTGCTGCGACACAAAGGTCAGCAGTTCAAGATCTTTTAATTGATAAATATGGGCGTCATCTAGACTATAAATGGTTAATGCCCCAGCAACTTCACCATTAATGATTAACGGAATACCTATCCATTGATGCATTCTATCGGTTTTGTTTAATTCTGGTGATTTAGCGTAAATTTCACCTAGGCTAACCATGGTCGAGATATCTTTAGCTGAAAATAATCGCGGTAATTTATGTTGGAGAATATATTCGGTTAATCCATCTTGCATTGGGCGAGAGGCAGGATATTCAGCCGTCATTTGCGACACATAAAACGGAAACGACAGCATATTATTTTTGTCAATTAACGAAATAAAACAGTTATTGGCAGGAATGAGCTGGCTGATAATAGCGTGGAGCCGTAAGTAGAAATCTTGCTGAAGCACGTTGGATGCAGATAAATCGGCAATTTCAAACAGTGTTTTTTGCAATTTCTCCGCTTTAACTCGTTCAGTGACTTCTTGTTTAACCTTCTCATACGCTTGGCTGAGCTCTTTAGTGCGCTCCACAATGGCTTGCTCAAGTTGTTGATGATGCTCAAGCCGCTCCATTACTCCTGAAATATGATGGCAAATAAAGCCCATTAACTCTAATTCTAACTCACCGTAAGTATTGGCTTCGTTGTAGCTTTGCACCACAAGTACACCACTGACGACGTCTTTGGTTTTAATCGGTACGCCAAGCCATTGATGACTTGGCGAGCCCAGGCTTTTAATATCGCCACTGGCAATCAATTCATTAAACTTATTATCGTCGCATAACAAAGGCTCACCATTGCGAAGCACATACCCAGTTAGACCACTATTGAGTAATGCCGATATTTCTTGGTCTGGGTAAAGCTCTGTTGGATGAGAATCTTGTTGGTCAGCAAAAAAGGGTAAACTTGTTAGCCCTGTTTTAGCATCTTGAGATGCAATAAAAAAGTTTTCTGCAGGGATAAGCTGTTGTAGATGTAAATGAACTCGTTGATAAAAGTCATCAAGTGAAGTGACCTGAGTTGCAATATTGGAAATACCGAGTAAGGCGTTTTGAATAATCTCAGAACGTTTATATTTTTTAGCCAAACGCTTTAAACGAGCGACCCGTTTTTGGAGATGCTCGATCCTAGGAAAGGTTTCAGAGTGGCTAATGATTGTATCCATACCCTTGTTTATCGTTATCCTATTAATTCTGTGAACAAATATTGTTGAACAGTCATTATAATTACCATAAATATAAATGTGATCCAAGCGAAATAAATGTAAATACAAAGTTAATAATTGTCGTAAGTGATAAAAAATAGGTTAATTGTTGCCTTAAACGCGTAAAAGTTAGTCAGTCAGTCAAAAGAAAGTAAATCAAGGCTAGACGTGAAGCTGTTTTATCCCTATTATATGCCTCGCTAACCAAGGCGAGCGCCCATAGCTCAGCTGGATAGAGCGTACCCCTCCGGAGGGTAAGGCCGAAGGTTCGAATCCTTCTGGGCGCACCATTCGGCAAGTACAGTTTCTGTCGTATTGGTTAGTAGAATTGAAAGTCAGTGGTGATTGTAGCTCAGTTGGTAGAGTCCCGGATTGTGATTCCGGTTGTCGTGGGTTCGAGCCCCATCAGTCACCCCATTCAATTTGTTGTTTTATATTTATTTCGGTGATTAGCGCAGCCCGGTAGCGCATCTCGTTTGGGACGAGAGGGTCAGAGGTTCGAATCCTCTATCACCGACCACATTTAAGTAAACAGGTTAACTTGATTAATTGGTTTACTGCACAGTTTAAAGTAAATTTCGGTGATTAGCGCAGCCCGGTAGCGCATCTCGTTTGGGACGAGAGGGTCAGAGGTTCGAATCCTCTATCACCGACCAATTTAAAAAAGCCACTCTTATGAGTGGCTTTTTGTTTTTCTAGAATCGATTAATGATTCTAATGGTATATTGTTATTTCAGCAACCATCATAAATCCTCAATCTAATTGATTGTATGAGCGTTAATATCGTTGTGCTGTTCTATTATGCCTATCTGTATTGAGCTCCTTAGGCTGCGTTATAGGCCGTATTAGCGCCTAATTATGTATCGCCCCCAAGCAACAACTTTCTAGCAGTGGTTCAAGAGATCAACCTAAATGTGTTGTGGCCACTCCATTAAACGTGAACTCTGGGCAAGACGTTAAAATATAATTATAAAGATTATAAGTTTAGACGTTAACCACTATCAATTAGTGAGCTAATCGCCGAGATATAAAAAACCACTCAAAAGAGTGGTTAGTTTTCAGCGAGCAATTCATTGATATAATTTAAAGGTCTATATTCACTGGCGGTACAATAAAGCCTTGATAGGCATCCACTCTGAGATCTGTAAACCTTGTTAATTGTTCAGCTTCCTGGATCCCTGTGACAATAACTTGAATATCTAATCCTTTAGCAACATTGACTAACGCACGGCATAATTCACTGTTATGTTGATTATCTTCAATGTAAGCCAGTGATTGGTCAAGTTTGACATAGTTAGGACGTAAGCTTTGTAAGTAGGCCATAGAGCCAAATTGACGACCAAAATGGTCAATACCAAAATGGGCGCCAGAATCTCTAATGACTTTACACAGATTTTCACAAGATTCTAAGTCGCTATAAACACTCGCTTCTGGAATTTCGAAACAAATACGATCGGCGTATTTACTGGCTCGTAGGAACTGTTTTAACCATACATGGAAATCAGTATCACTTATACTTTGATAGGTGAGGTTAATGGCAACACGTTCATAATTACGTTCAAATAAACGATTTTCATTGATGGTTTCAATTAAGCAACGATCAAGCATAGTCCCTAATGAGAGCAATTCTACATAAGGCATAAATTGACCTGCGTGCAGGGTTGTTTCGCCAATTTTCAGCTGACAATATAGCTCGCGTTGACAAATTTCATCTCTGGCACATAACTGAATAGGCTGCCAACGGAATTGGAAGTTTCTGGTCTTGATAGCATTGTTTAAATTACTGCGCCATTCTTCTCGGGTAAAAAGCTGCTTTTGAGTGTTTTCAAACCAATGGAACACCTTTTCGTCTTTAATGGCTTGTTGCAATGCGTTATCTGCTTGGGCCAGCATATCAGATACCGTCATTTGCCCTAAACGCTCTGCTACACCAATATAAAACTGTTCGTTGGGTTTGCAGCCAGATTTAGATATTTCTTTATTCACAGTGCGTATGAGACTCTGCAAATATTTAGTCAGTTGGTCGTGTTCACAGTCTTCAACAAGAAAGGCAAATTCGTACGCAGCAATCCGCGCAATAACAGAAGAGGATATTTCATCTTGGTGATGCTGTAATTTCTCCGCCAGAATACGAATTGTCTCATCACGAACTTGGAAACCATATTTACTGTGAACTTCTTCTAACCAATCCATTTTGACTAAGTAAAGCGCTCCGGTACTGGGCTCGCTTAACCAGCCATTCACTCGACTTACCATGTATTGTCTATTTGGCAGTCCAGATACTTGATCGACGAGATTTTTCTTTCTTAATGCAGAGACTTCTTCGTCGAGGGAGTTAAATACTTGTTTTAACTGAGCAGACATGCTGTTAAATGCATTGACTAGTTCTTTGAGTTCTTTGGTTTTTGGTGCTGGCATATCAGGGCCAAATTGGCGCTCAGCAATTTTTTTTGCGTGTACAGAAAGGGTATTTAATGGTTTTAATATCCAGCTTAATCCTACTCTTGCACAGATAATAGCAATGAGGAATAAGATCGAAAATAGAATAATAATGTCGGAAATAATCCGCCATAATTCTTGATAGCCAAAACCTGGATTTGCGGTAATTTCTAGCGTGGCAAGTTGTAACCAACCTGAAGTAATCGTAGTTTGTTTTTTTATTGTTTTAAACAAATTAAGATCAATAAACCATTGAGGAACATTGTCGACTTGTACCGCGTTATTCCACACCTGCTGCTTGCCACCCACTAACCAAGTTAACTTAATTTGTTGGTAGTAGCCGCCCTCAAAAATAACATTGACTAATGTTTCAGCTCCGGCATCATCACCCGCTTCTAAAACAGGCGTTAGCATCAGTCCTAATGAGTTGCTGGCATTATTAAGATCAGATTCCATCTGTTTAGATAAGAAACCTTGGGTCTCTGAAAATTGTACGTAGGCTACACTTGCAATTGTTAGCAAGAAAAGCCCAAAAAGTAACGCATAGATCTGCCTGAACAGGGTCATGTTGTTACTACTCCATGTTGAGTTTTGGTTGGCGTAGGCGATCTACACCTAATCTAAGTTTAAGGTCAGTCCATTTTTCAAGGCGTGATGATGAGCCAGCTAACACACCTCGACCTTTTTCTTTGTTTAACCATAATTGTTTACCGTTAAAACTGTAAACAGGCAGAAGATCTGTTCTTTTTGTTGCCAGCTTTATGGTTTTATCTAAATTATCAAGCACTAGCGGGATTGAATTTGGTTTTTCGTAATACGCTAAAACCATATGATACTGATTTAAAGATGTTGCTTTTACCATGGTTATTCTGAGTTTGTCTTCAGGAATACCAAGCTGGAGTAGCGTAAAGTATTTTGCTATTGAAAAGTCTTCACAATCCCCGCCATTGGCACCAATAAACTCCATTGGCGATGCCCAATAATTGGAGTCGCCCCACAATGTTTGATCATCAATAAATCTAAATAAATTAAAAAATTGATTAACTTTTTCTAATTTGTCTATATCAGCAAGTTGTTGCGAATCTCTGACGATATTAAACCAAGCATTGGCTCGTAATCCGGCGCGATCGCCATAGCGTTGCGATAATGCAGCGACGGTTTTGTCTTGGTTTAACTCTTGTGTCGGAGCGGCAAATAAACATGAAACTAAAAGGGCCGATGCCATAATAAAAACATGGCAGACCCTTTTATATAGCGATATGGTTACTTTGCTGCTTTCGCGACTCAAAGAATCAATGCCTTGTATGTCCGTTAGTCAACTTCTTCATCTACAGTGTAGATATTCCATCGCATTGCTGGAAGGGTATCATCAGCTGTCACTTCAGCGATTACACGACGATTACGTTCCTCTGCTGCTGGTGTGCCACTGTTATCGATAGGACGATCAAAACTATAACCAATTGCCGTTAAGCGACTTGGATTGATACCATAGGTGGTTTTTAACACATCAGTGACAGCTTTAGCACGATTTTGAGATAACGCTAAATTTAGCTCATAACTGCCAACTTTGCTTGTATGACCTTCAATTGTCACCCTTGTGGTCGGATATGTTTCCATCAATTTAGCTACTTTTTCAATTTGGTTATAATATTGAGGTTCGATAACCGTAGAATTATTACTAAATAGAATTTTTAAGTCTTGGCGTTCATTGATATTTGTTATTCTGCCACAACCATAGTTGTCAACCGCAGCACCCACAACAGTACCAGCGCAACGTTCACGGGCCATGATCACGCCATCACGGTCACTATCATTAAGATCAAATTGTTGAGTTGTAGATGGATTCGACTCAACAATATCGGTTACTGAACAGCCTGCAGTCGTTATCAATGCGAATAAAACTAGTAAGTATTTCATTATTTTACTCCTCCTTCATAATCCTGCTCTCCACGCCATTCTCCTGGACGTGTTACTCGAAGTGAGTCAAGTAGATCGCCAGTTGCATTTAGTACTCGATAGCGAGCGGCAATTTCATCGTACTCAGTTTGTAAGTAATCCTTACGAGCTTCAAATAGTTCATTTTCGGTATCGAGTAAGTCAAGAAGGGTACGTTGACCCAAATTAAACTGTTGTTCATAAGCGACTTGAGTCTGTTTTGCTGCAACAACATGTTCGCGAATAAACTGTTTTTGCGGTGCTAACATTTCATAGGCATTCCAAGCTAAAGAAATACCTTCAACAACTTCACGATAAGCGCGTTGTTGGACCTCTTTTGCCTCATTGATTTTATAGGCGCTCTCTCTGTCTTTAGAGGTGTCTTTACCACCAGAGAAGAGGTTGTATTTCATCCTAACCATGGCGACTAAGTCATTATTATAGCCATTGACGTTCTGGCTATTAATCGCGCTATAGCCGTCTTCACCAGAGGTATCATTATTCCAGTTACCGTTAAGCTCTAAACTTAATTTTGGATAATAGTTAGCTTGGCCTGAACTTCGTTCTTTTTTAGCAGCATTAATGTCATTTTCTGCTGATTTTAATATTGGGTGTTTTGCTTTAGCTAACATGATCCCTTTATCTAAACTTTCAGGCAGCAAATCGGCATCAGGCACAGGTAGAATTAAGTCAACAGGCTGTGCTTCAACCACTCTAAAAAAGGCTGCGCGGGCATCTTGTAGATTATTTTTAGCTGAAATAACATTGGCATTTGCACGGGCGAGACGGCCTGCAATTTGCGATAAATCTGCTGTTGATCCCAATCCAGAATCTGTACGTTGTTTTATTTGGTCATATATATCTTTATGACTCGCGAGATTTTTTTCAGACAGCAATAATACTTGCTCACTACGAATGTAGTTTAAGTAGACTTTTGTCACATCCAATGCGGTATCTTCAGCAGCAGAAAATAATGCCCACTGATCTGCACTCGCTTCAAATGAATAGCGATCGACTTCGCTACTGGTATAAAAACCATCAAAAAGCATTTGTTTGATGCTAACACCGGCTTCGCCACGTTCTAAATCAATCATACCGTCACTATCAACATCACCTTGACCCGCTCGGCGACGTGTTGAAGGACTATCTGTTTGTTCCCAGCCATAACCCGCTGTGATATCAAGTGTCGGCATGTATCCTGATTGAGCTTGATTAACTTGCTCTTCACGTGCTTTAAAGCGATTAAAAGCTATACGTAAATCTGGGTTTGTATCTAGTGTATATGCAACAGCTTGCTCAAGTGTTTGACTTGAAGCTGTCGGGGCTATCAGCATTGACAAAGTTAGTGCTATAACAGTTAACTTGTTTTGCTGTTTTGTTGTAGTAATAGTCATTAAAAAACCCTCCTGGTTCTTCTTAGCGCTCTCTAAGAGCTGTATCTTTGGCTCTTAAAATTGGATTTAAAATATACTCAAGTATGGATCTTTTTCCTGTAATGACATCAACCGAAGTGAGCATTCCAGGAATAATTGGCATCTCTGTACCATCGTCTTTCATTAAACTGGATTCTTGTGTTCTTACTTTTACAATATAGAAACTGTTACCTTCATCGTCCTGTGACGTATCGGCACTAATATGCTCAACCGTTCCTTTGAGCCCACCATAACGAGTAAAGTCATAGGCAGTCACTTTGACGATTGCAGGTAATCCTGGATGTAAAAAAGCAATATCTTTTGGTATTATTTTGGTTTCTATCAGTAATTTATCTTCTGAAGGAACAATTTCCATAATATCTTCGCCTGGCTGAACAACTCCACCCAAAGTATTAAAGTTAATCTTTTTAATGGTGCCAATAACAGGAGAGGTAATGACAGCTTTGCTGACTTTATCAAATGCTCCTTTTTGCGCTTGGTTCATGCGCGATAATTTCGTTTGCATTTCATTTAGCTGTGCCCGTAGATCGGTAGCATAAACAAACACAGCGTCGCGACGTTTTAAAATGGCCTCATCCATAGCGGCTTTCACTTTTGGGCGCAAGAGTCTAACAGATTGTAATTCGCCCTGAATATCGTTTACGGTGCGCTCAAGTTTGAGGAGTTCTACTTCAGGCACAATGCCTTTACGAGCAAGCGGTCGAGTCAATTCGAGTTCGCGAGATACTAATTGATAACTTGTCGTAAGTGTACTGATTTTAGAAGCTAATTCTTCAATTTCTTGTTGTCGTTGTTGAATTTGACGCGCTAAAATTTCTAATTGGTTACTTAAATTATCAAGTCGAATGGAATACTCTTCTTGTTGGCGTTTAACCAGTTCTGGTTCTTCATCAATAATGGTTTGTGGAAAAACTAAATTTTGCTTAGTAATTTTCACTTGTTGGCGCCAGTCTGAGGACATGTCAGAGATAATTATGCTATCCAACTCAGTGCGCATGCGAATAATATTTGTCTGTAACCCAAAGACCTCTTGCTCTTGTTGGTCAAAGTCTGAGCGAAATCGTGTGTCATCAATACGAGCTAAAGGTTGATCTTTAGTCACTAATCCACCTTCTTGAACATAGATCTCTTGTAAAATACCACCATCTAAACTTTGAATAACTTGCAGTTGTGAAGAGGGAATGACTTTACCGGTTCCTGTCGTCACCTGATCTAATTCTGAGAAATATGCCCAAATAAAAAAACACATCATCATTGCCGCGAGCGACCAAATAATAAGACGATGCCCTGACGGGGCATCGGTCATCATGGCGCCATAAACATCATCGACCATTTCTAAATCTTTCGTTGTCAGATATTTACTCATGAAGATTGGCCTCCAGACAGGGTCCCTGAATTGAGTTTTGCTAGGACCTCATCTTTAGGGCCATCAGCCACAACATGACCACGTTCGAGTACAATAATACGATCGACAAGATTTAATAAATGCATTTTATGGGTAATAAGTAGTAAGGTTCTTTCACGGCTCACTAGCTGCATTGAGCGAATAAACTGTTTTTCAGCTCGAGCATCGAGGCTTGCCGTTGGCTCATCCATTAATAATATTGACGGGTCATTTAATGTTGCCCTTGCTAAAGCAACGGTTTGCCTTTGACCACGGCTAAGTGCGAGACCACCTTCACCCACTTGTTGGTCTAAGCCTTCTGACTCTAAGTTAGTAAACATACTCACGCCAGAAAGCTGGATAGCTCTTATTAATTGATGCTCTGTCACTTGACGAGATCCAAATAAAATATTGTCGCGGATGGTACCGTGAAATAAGGTGACGTCTTGGGGTAAGTAGCCAAAGTTACGTCTAAGATCGCTAGGGTGAATTTGTCCAGCATCAAGGCCATCATAGCGAAGACTACCTTGAGTTGGTTTATACAGTCCGAGTAGTAATTTGGCTAAGGTACTTTTACCTGAGCCATTTCGGCCAATGATGGCAATGCGCTCACCTGGATTAATATTGATTGAGAAGGGGTGTAAGCTTGGTTTTTCCGAGCCTGGAAAGCTGAAACTAATATTATCAGCTTCAATTTTGCCCATAAACCGTTCTTTACTGGCTAGATTTCCTTTGTCTTCAAACTCATCTTCTTGTTCCATGATAGCGTCTAGTTGGCGCAGTGAACTTATTGTATGATTACCACGAGTAATTAAGCCTGCTAATTGTGCCATCGGTGATATGGCTCTGCTAGATAGCATGACTGCAGCAATGATCCCACCCATAGAGATTTCGTTGTCAGCTAATCTGTACACACCCAGTATCACGACCATGACAACAGTTAATTGCACCATGAAGTTAGCAATATTAGTCACATAATTGGATAGCTTTTTAGTTTTAAGTTGCCAGTTAGCAGTATGACCGATCATTTGTTGCCAGCTTTTCTGCACTAAGCCTTCGGCGCCATTAGCTTTAATTGATTCTAATGCGGTTAAACTTTCTATTAAATGTCCATGCTTTAAGCTAGCAAAACGATTACTTTCTTCAATGGCTTGTTTTAGTTTAGGTTGAAGATAAAAGGTCACCGCAATAATAACTAAGCTGCAAATTACTGGGATGATGGCTAAATCACCCGCGACAATATAGATGATGAGCACAAATAGTAGTGCAAACGGCAAATCAACCAATGCAGTTATGGTGGCCGAAGTTAAAAACTCGCGAATACTGTCAAACTCACCTAGTTGTCTTGCCATACCGCCAACACTTGGCGAGCGTTTTGACAGTGGAATACCAATGGCTTTTGCAAATAGTTTTGATGAAACAATAATGTCGACTTTTTTACCTGCAATATCGATTAAATAGCTTCGTAACTGCCGCATAATAAAGTCAAATATATAAGCAATGCTGGCACCTATGGCTAAAACCCAAAGTGATTCAAATGCAAGGTTGGGCACCACTTTGTCATAAACATTCATAATAAAGAGTGGTGAAACTAGTGCAAAAAGGTTAACTAATACTGAGGCTATAAGCGCATCTCGGTAAATAGGAGCAGAGTCTTTGATGCTTTGCATTAACCAATGTGTTTTGCTGTCATGCAGGTGAACATCAAAACTTTTATCACCACGATAATCTTGTTTAACTAAGAATAAATAGCCGACGTATAGGGTTTCTAAACCTTCGATTGTTAGAGTATCTTCGCCACCCGTTTCGGGTAATTGAATTATGGCTTTGTCTTGTTCTAGATCTATTTCTCTTAAAATACATGCCTTTTTATCTTTTAATAATAAGATACAAGGCAATAAAATTTTGGAAATTTGATTTAAATCTTTTCGTGATAACTTCGCTGATAATCCAGCTCTACCAGCCGCTTGAGGGATTAAATCAGGTGTGATGACTGCACCAGACAGCGGAAGTCCTGCCGCAAGAGAATCTATTGAGCAAGGGTTGCCAAAATGTTCAGTTAATAACACTAGACAGTCGAGTAAAGGATCAACCGTTACCCGTTGGGCAGCCGAAATAGTCCATTGCTCACTTGTGTTAGACGCAGTTTTAGGCACCTAATCTTTATCCTTAATATTATTGTTAGAATTATCAAATATGCGCCGCATGATACTATGTGGCGCAGTCAATGTGTTGTTATTAAGGAATAATATTTCCATTATGTTGATCAAATAGATCAGCATGAGTGGTTCCTGGTGACGGAGCTGGGTTGGCTGTTGCAGTATCAACAATAAGTGCACCATCATTAAGCAAACCGTTAATAATCACGCCCTCATCATTGCTACCGTATTCATGCGATAGGTCTACACCATCGAGTATGATCAATTGGTCAACACTGCCATTAAGGTCGGCATCGATAGAAATTGTCGTACTGCCATTACTGAACGAGAATTCAAGATAGGATTCTAAGTTACCGTTCTGTTCATTTTGTAATAAATCACTGATATGAAGAGAGTCATTGTTAACTTCGAAGTCTTTAATCGTATCTGTACCAGTATCGCCCTTAGACCATACAAAAGTGTCATTACCCAGACCACCAATGAGTGTGTCATCGCCTAAACCACCGATAAGCACGTCATTACCTTCGCCGCCATGGATAAGGTCATTGCCGCCTTGGCCGAAAATGATATCGTTACCCGCTGCGCCATTTAAAATATCGTTACCGTCATATTGATTATTGATATTAAATTCATTTACATGTTCACGAATGTAATCATGTACTTCACTTACATCAATATCGGCAATGTTTTGGCCTGTTTTATCTGCAACATAGCTTTGTAAAGCGAGATAGCCTTGTTCCGTTATACCAGCAAACTGGGCCAAGTCACCAAAGATAATGTCATTACCAGCAGCACCATCAACATTATCATCACCTTGAAGTAACTGTGTTTCAGTACCCAAAATAACAGAGGCAAGGTTGTTGGCATTAACACCAGTTACTGGAGTGCCGTCAGAATCATAATTTTGTAGAGTAGTATAATTAATACCGTTGCCGATCCCGATAGCCTCGATATCTGAAATGGCATTCAAATTAGCAAAAGCTGCAGGAGCGCTACTTGAATTAGTATTAGGATAACCATCGGTAATAAAGTAGGTTAAGTTTTCACCACCACTTAAACTGTTGAACCAGCTTGTAGCAGCATTAAAGCCTGCCGCATAATTTGTATTACCACCAGAAGCCATAGCATTGAGTGCTGCGGCTAATAACGTAAGAGCATTGGTGTCAGCTAAGTTGACTGGAACTGAAGCTTGAAGACCAGTATCAAAATCCACTAACAAAATATTCACTATGCCCGAATGTGTACCACCTATGCTTGCCTTTAGCGTATCAAATACTGAGGTTAACTGAGCTTTCATGATATCGAGCTGAGTACGACCTACACTTCCAGAAGTATCGACAATGAAGGCAATATTGTAAGATTCACCATCAACTATTTTTATCGACTGCTGATCACTAACGATAACATCGTTATTGTTTGTTCCTTGAATCGTGTCATCGTTAGGATTTCCGGTATAGCTCACATAAGTTGAGCTAGGATCAGATTCTCCCACAATATTTATGGTCACAGTTGCTGTATCTGTAGCACCATATTGATCTGTTACTGTGTAGGTAAAGGTATCAGTTGACAGCTCGCCAGCCGTTAGTGATTCAAATGCATTATTGGTGTCGTAAGAATAGGTACCATCGCTGTGTATGGTTAATAGTGCACCACTATCTAGCAAAATCATCTGACCATCTGTAACTGTTGCACCATTCACCCCAGTTAGCGTAAATGTATGACCTTGCGCATCTGAGTCATTATTCAATAGGCCTAGGCTAGTATCTGTAATAGATAGCACGCCATCTTCAGAGACCATATAAGTGCCCATAATAGCTGGACCAGACGCGGTAATGCCGGTTAAGAAGTAATCAGATGAGTCACTTAAGACACTACCATTCGTTGCTTCATTAATTGTCTGTGTTGCTTCAAACACTAATTGGTCAAAGACAATATTACCAGTGTCAATATTGAAAGTCCCCACATTGCCAGCGTCCGTCTTGAATGTGTCGCTTGCGACTAGTTGGCCATTATAATAAGCCTTCCAAATTCCTTGTTCGCCATTATTTTCATCTGAAAACAGGTTAGAAACACTGAATTCAGCTTTATTTACTAGGCCATTAAAATCAATGACAACCGACTCTGAGGTGCCTGTCGCTGAGTTATATTCAATTTGTCCAGTAATTTGGTCTGAGCTGCGTGGAGATCCTGCTACTCCGAGCAAATTATTACCAGGTTCATAGTTTAATACACCCATAGAACCATCAGCATTACGAGCGGATATCGTCATTAGATTCTCGCCATTAGACTGTGGAATAGTCCAAGCGGTATTAGAACCTGTGGTCACTGAATATGATGATCCAGGAAGGTCATCGTTAGCATCAACGTTATTAAGATCAAAGGTCACAATTGCAGTATCACTTAAGCTGCCATCACTTGTCTTAACGGTTAGGCTAATTTGGCTACCATTGTCATAGTTAATTTGTGTCGTGTCATTAACAGAAATGACCCCAGTCTGAGCATCAATAATAAATGCACCATTTTCGCTAATTAAGCTGCTCGATCCATTAGCCAGAATGAAAGAGTAAGTTAAGTTATCGCTATCAATATCGGTATCGTTACCTGTGTTGGCATCATTCACATCATATACGCTAGTGCCATTGGCAATCGAATCGTTAATAGTGCTGCTGTAATCATCAATGACTGGAGCATCGTTCACTGGGGTGACGGTGATGGTCAAGGTCGAGGTGTCAGTGCTTGAGCCGTCGGTTAACACATAAGTGATCAGCGGCACAGGGCCGTTGTAGTTGGCGACCGGGGTGAAGCTGTAGCTGCCGTCAGCGCTCAAGGTGAAGCTGCCGACACCGCTAATGGTGACCGCTTGGCCTAAGGTCAAGGGGCCGGTCACGCCATCAATGCT